>NZ_JBAURI010001219.1:0-11263 GCF_049581145.1 Bradyrhizobium sp. | reverse complement strand
CTTCAGCGGTGGCCGAGCAGCACAAGCTGCCGCCGGATTCGACCACCAAGCAGACCCTCGAACTGCCCGGCCGCACCCTGGCCTTTACCGCGACCGCGGGCTCGATCCGCCTGTTCAACAACAAGGGCGAGCCGCAGGCCGACATCGGCACCATCTCGTATCAGCTGGACGGCGTCGACCGCGCCACGCGGCCTGTCACCTTTGTCTTCAACGGCGGCCCCGGCGCGGCGTCGGCCTGGCTGCAGCTCGGCAATAACGGCCCATGGCGGCTTCCGATCAACGCGGACGCGGTGACGCCGTCGGCCGCGCCCGATCTGGTGCCCAACGCCGAGACCTGGCTCGACTTCACCGACCTCGTCTATATCGATCCGGTCGGCACCGGCTATAGCCGCTTCGTTGCCACCGGCGAGGACGTGCGCAAGACCTTCTATTCGGTCGACGGCGATGTCAGCTCGATCGCGGTGACGATCCGCCGCTGGCTGGAGAAGAACGACCGTCTGCTCTCGCCCAAATTCGTGGTCGGCGAAAGCTATGGCGGGCTGCGCGGACCCAAGGTGGTACGCAATCTGCAGATGCAGCAGGGCGTGGGGGTGAGGGGACTGATCCTGCTGTCGCCGGTGCTCGACTTCCGCGAATATTCCGGCTCCAGCATCCTGCAATATGTCGCGAGCCTGCCGAGCTTCACCGCGGTGGCGCGCGCGGCCAGGGGGCCGGTGACGCGGGCCGATCTTGCCGACGTGGAAAACTATGCGCGCGGCGATTTCCTGGCCGATCTGGTCAAGGGCGAGGCCGACCCGGTCGCCACCAACCGGCTCGCCGACAAGGTGGCCGGACGTTACGACGCCACGGTCGAGGGCGCCGACCCGTTTCCGGATTCGAGCTTCTTCGACTTCGGCGACGTCTCCGGCGATTCCCTCACCGCGCCGCTCACCAGCGCCGCCGTCGATCTCATCACCCGCAAGCTGAACTGGCGGCCGGACGGCTCCTACCAGATCCTGAACGACGCGGTGGAAAAGGCCTGGGATTTCGGCCGCGGGCTGAGCCCCGCGGAATCGACCACCCAGTTGCGCCAGATCCTGGCGCTGGATCCGAAACTGAAGGTCCTGATCGGACACGGATTGTTCGATCTCGCGACACCCTATTTCGGGACCAGGATCCTGCTCGACCAGTTGCCGGCCTTTGCCTCGCCCGACCGCGTCAAGCTCGTGGTCTATCCCGGCGGCCACATGTTCTACTCGCGCGACGCCTCGCGGCAGGCGTTTCGCGCCGAGGTCCAGGCGCTGGTGAAAGAGGAAAAATCAGGGCAATGATGCGGGGAAAGAGCCGGCTGCACCGGGACGCCACGGCCTTGATCTTGTCGTGCTTGACTTGTTGCCCTTGACTCGGCGCTCTTGACTTGGCGCGATTGCCAGAGATATTTTTGCGGCTGGTCGAGCAGGCGACCAACGGACCGCGTAAAGGGTTGAACCCGCCTCCAGCACTTCGCTGACATCTCCTTCTTTCTTGCCCGAGCATCGCGGTCGCCGGGCGCAGGGAAAGAAGGTTGCCATGCCGCAGGCTCTGCCCGCGAACCCCGATCTCGATTGGCTCAAGAAGACCGCCAGGCAGCGGCTCGTTCAACTGCGCAGCGGCCAGCCCGATGCCAAGCTGCACCAGGCCCTGTTGGCGGTTGCCCATGACTATGGCTTCAAGAGCTGGCGCGCGCTGAAGTCGCATGTCGATCGCATCGGTCCGACGGCGCGCGACCATGATCGCGTTTTCAAAGCGGCGCAAGCCGGCGACGTCGAAGCCGTCCTGCGCGCCTTCGCATCGGGCTTTGATCCGGCAACGCCCGACGCCTTCGGCCGCACGGTACACCAGATCGCCAAGCACTACGGGCATGAGGCGATCGAGGTGCTGGCCCGCAATCTGCAGGGAGGCAAAACCCGTCCGGACGAGGAGATGCAGGCGATCCAGGCCATCATGCGGGCAGCGCAGTCCGGCGATCTCGACGCGTGCGCGCGGGTCTTGACGCTCATCCCGAGTGGATCGACGCGCTCGGCGGCGGATTCCAGAAGGCCACGGCGCTGCATTTGGCGGTTCTGCGCAACCAACATGCCGCCATACGCCTGTTGATCGAGCGCGGTGCCGATCTTGACCGCCGCGACTTTCCGGACAACGCCGCGCCACTGCATTTCGCGGCAGCCTATGGCGATCTTGAGACGATCAGGCTGCTGGTCGAGGCCGGCGCCGATGTCGATGGCAAGGGCGACGATCACGGGGTCGGCGTGCTCGGCTGGGCAACCTGCTTCGGCGATCTGCGCCAGGAGGTCGCCAGCTATCTGCTCGAGCACGGCGCGAAGCTCGAGCTGTGGACGGCGATTGCGCTCGATCGAGCCGGTGAACTGCGCGCCATGGTGACGCGAGATCACTCCTTGCTGGCCGCCCGTATGACCCGCAACGAACATCGCCGCACGCCGCTGCACCATGCCGTCAGGAAAAACCGGCTGGCAATCGTGCAGCTTCTGCTCGAACTCGGCGCCGACCCGAACGCCCGCGATGCGACCGGCGCAACCGCGCTGACGACAGCATCGGAGCAGGGCACGGACCCGCGCATCGTTGCCGCCCTTCTCGGAGCCGGGCTCAGGCCCGACTTGCTGACGCTGTTGAATATGGCCCATTACAGCGAGGCCGAGGCAATGTTGCGCGACGATCCCTCCCGGATTGGTCCCGACGGCGGTGATACCATCGCCCTGCATGTTTCCGTCAGCAGGCGGAACCTCGCCGCCATTGGCTGGCTGCTGGCGCATGGCATCGACGTCAACGCCAAGCGGCCGATGTGGGACCTCAATCACACCGCGCTCCACATGACGATCGAAAGCGGAGCCATCGCGATAACCCGGCTTCTGCTCGATGCCGGAGCCGATCCGAATGTTCGTGACGACAGGTATCACGCAACTGCATTGGGGTGGGCCGAGTTCTTCGGTCGTGACGAAATGGCCGAACTGCTCGGGGAGAAAGGTGGCGTCCGGTGAAAACGCGGCAAACCGATACAGCTGCGTGCCCTGGCGTAAGTGGCGCCGCGGCCGATGAAGATCGGCAATATTGTTTCGCTGTGGCGCGATGAGGGAGCAACCCGCTACGCGATGCGCCAGGTCGGTTATCGCTCACGCAGCGGGTTTAGCTTCGCGAGCCGGCGCGATTTTGCGCAGCGTGGCGCCCAGTTTGTCCTCGGCTCGTTCAAGATCATACTGCGTCTGGATGCCCATCCAGAACGCAGCGGATGTGCCGAAAAATCTGCCGAGCCGCAAGGCGGTGTCGGCAGTCACCGGGGTTTGCTCATTGGCCAGCCGCTCTATTCGCGTGCGCGGCACGCCGATTGCGCGAGCCACAGCGTAAGGCGAGAGGCTCAGGGGGCGCAGGAATTCCTCGCGCAGGACCTCGCCGGGATGAACGGGAGGGAGTTTCTTGGCCATGGTGGCGCCTTTCAATGATAATCGATGATCTCGACTTCTTCCGGCCCCTGATCGCTCCACCGGAATACGATCCGCCACTGATCGTTTGTTCGGATCGAGTGCTTGCCGGCGAGGTCCCCCCGCAAAGCTTCCAAGCGGTTGCCGGGCGGCGCCACGAGATCACCAAGCACCGTGGCGTTGTTCAATTGCACCAGCTTTCGGCGGGTGACCCTGGCAACGTCCGTCGGAAACCCCTTCGGAACGCGTCGCAGCGTGAAAATCAACTCTGCGAACGGCCCCCGGAAACTTCTGATCATTGCGGTCAACGTATCATATCGTGATACCAAATGCAACCGGCTTTCGGCCGCTCAGTCTGCCGACCACAGCGTCCTCGCCCCGAAAAAGTTTCTCGGCACGCGTCGCCAGGACTGACGCGCGGATGATAGCCCGGCGGGGGGACGGCGGATCGTGGCGTGGTCTGGCGCCCCAAGTCCCGATGCAGACGGGCGCTACTGCCTCGCCGTGGCGCTATGATGGAGCAGCCCGCTACGCGATCCGACCGGCAATGCTCGCAACGCCCGCGATTTTGCACTACGCCTTTGCGCGGTGCCAGCGTGTTCTCCCAGCCATCTCACGCGCCCCGGCGCCGGTTTGTGCTCTTGTTTGTCGCGGCGGATCGAATGGTCCAGGAGGAAGCAGCAGAAGGCTCAGCCCGCCGACCGGCCGCTATCTTACCGGGCGGCGGATCAACAGGAATGTCGGAACCAATCCCAGCGCCGTGATCGCTGCCATGATCCACCATCCTCTGTGAAAGCTGGCCAGGCGCGCGGCGGGCGACGTTGGCAAACCGATGATGGCCACAAAAATCGCCACACCGACCGCGAGCGCGGCTTGACGGATCATGTTGATGACACCCGAGCCGGTCGCGAACGCGGATGGCGGCAGAGCCGATGCGCCGACCCCCATCAAGGTCGGAAACGCCAGTCCAACGCCGATCCCCGTGGGGACCATGCCTATGACGACCAGGGCGGCGTTCGGCTCGAGCCCGATCAGGATTGCCCATGACATCAGCCCCGCGGCGAAGAAGAAAATCCCGGCGGTAACGACCGGCGTGGCGCCAAACCGATGGATGAGCCGGCCTGCCACCAGCAGAGAGGTGATCGGCACCAGAAGCGGTCCGGGCGCGATCGCGAGCCCGGTCTTCAAGGCCGACCATCCCCACGCCGTCTGCTCCCAAAGCGCGATCGACAGCAGCATGGCGCCGAAGGCGGCCGAGTACGGCGCCATCACGAGTACCGCACCGGTAAACTGCGGATTGCGGAACAGTGAGGGATCGACGAACGGATTGCTCGAGCGGAGGCAGTGCGATGTGAATAGCCCAAGAAGAACGGCGGACGCCGCGAAACTGGCGCCGATGCCTGGTGACGCCCAGCCCCAATCATTCACTTTGACGATTCCGAATGTCAGTGCGCCGATGCCGCCGGTCACCAGCGCGGCCGCCCAAAGACTTGGCCGCGGCGCGCCGTGACCGGGAATCTGCGGAAGCTTCCGCCAACCGATCAGCAGCGCAACCAGACCGATGGGGACGTTGACGAGAAAGATCAGGCGCCAGTTCAAGGTCACCAGCAGGCCCCCAACGACTGGTCCAAGCGCAGCGGCCAGTCCGCCAATGGCCGTCCAGGTGCGAACCGCGCTGCCGCGTCGATCGGGCGGAAACACCGCCAGCAGCAGACCAAGTGACGTCGGCGTCATCAACGCGGCTCCCGCCGCCTGCACCAGACGAAATGCAACGAGCGCCTCGACGCTATCGGCGGCTGAACAGGCGGCCGAGGCCGCGGTGAAGAGCGCGACGCCAAGGAGGAAGCTTTGATCGCGCCGGTGGCGCTCGGCCAGTCGGCCAAAGAACACCAGCAACGCTGCGTAGATGATCGCATACCCGTTCAATATCCACGACATGTCCTGCAGCGAGGCGCCGCTGAAATCCCGCGCAATGCTCGGCAAGCCGACATTGACGATGAAGAGATCCAGATTGGCGAGACAGATACCTACACAAACGATGGCCAGGACCGCATTCGGAGAGGTCCTGGAAGCGCTTGATCCGCCGATCAGCAGCCCGGGTGCTGCGTCGACGCCGGCATCGATCGCCGGCGAAAAAAGGCGCGTGGCATCGATCTTGTTCATGGCTGCATCATCTCTTGATTATTTCTCGATTGTTTCTTGATTGTTTCTTGGCTCTATCGAGGGCTCTCATGACGCGGAGAAAACCACGAGGGTCCCGGGTCCATCGGCGCTTCGGCTATCGTCGACAGAGCGGCGCGTAGATTCGCTGCCTCCTGCTTTCCGAAGTGGCTTTCAAAGCGCGTCTGAGCCGTTTCCCATAGCGGGCGAGCCGCCGCGAAGCGCGACCGGCCATGTTTCGTGAGGGTCACGTGGCGGCGCCGACGATCGGCTTTGTCCAGCACCAGAGCGATCAAGCCATCGCGCTCCAAAGGCCGCAGATTCTGGCCGATGGTGGATTGATCCATCACCAGCGCGTCGGCGAGATCGCGCATCGTCGGGGCCGCCTCCTGCCGACGCTCAATCTCCGCAAGTATCGCGAACTGTGTCGCTTTCAAGCCGGAGGACGCGAGCGCCGCATCGTAAAGCTGCGACAGACGGCGCGACGCCTTTCGAAGCGCAGCGCAATTGCATCGGTTGTTTTCTACGACGGGTGCGCGCACTGTTCCATCACTCCAAAAAAAGATGGATATCCAAGTTTTCAAATACAGGGATATCCGGATAATTGGATCGAGTCAAATGCCTCGCTGGCGGGCAGGCCGCCGGAGGATACGACAAGCTGGACCGTCAACGACGACCGGCCGCACGAGATGCCGATGATGACGGAGCCCGAGATCGAGCTGTTCGAGGCCTGGTTCGCTGCACCTCGCGCCGCGGGGTGAAACAACAGGCCGCTGAAATGACAAAACCGGCGCGGGGCCAAGGGCCTTGCGCCGGTTTGTTGGACTTGTTCGTGATCTCGGGCCTGGTCTCGGTTGTGATCCCGCTCGAGGTCACAAAACGGATCAGCCGATCAGTAGACCAGGCCGGTGCCGGGGGGCTGCTCGAGCGCGGAAGCGAGCGAGCGATATTCCTTGCTGTCGGTGCCGGCCAGCATCGCGATCTTGTTCAGGTGATATTCCGCCTGCTCGCGGTTGCCCTGTTCGAGCTGCCACAGGCCGTAATACTGCCAGGTGCGCACATGGTTCGGGTCGTCCTGCAGCGCGCGCTCGTAATAGACCTGCGAGAGCTGGTAGTTGCCGAGCTTGCGATAGGAGTAGCCGATCAGGTTGGCGACGTCGGCGACGTCGTCGCGTCCGAGCGCCTTCAGCTGGTCGATCGCGGAGGTATAGTCGGCGCGATCATAGATCGTGGTGTAGGCCGTGCGATAGGCCGCCAGGAACTTCGGATCCTCGATGCTCGAGCTCTTGTCGCCCTTCTTCTTTTCCTTGGTGGAGCTCGACGACGGCGCCGACGGCGTGTCGCTGCCCGACGCATAGGCGGCCACCATCTGCGCCGTGACAAACGCGCCGGAGACCATCGTCAACGCCATAACCCTGATCGCAAATTTGTTCATGCACTTCTCCTGATTGCAGTCACCGCGCCTGATCTCTCCGTCAATCGGTGTCGGCCCCATGGCCGATGATTGGCGGATCGTGCGCCCTGTCGACGTGAACACCGGCGACGCCGAAGCATTCCCGGTTGCCCCCCTTATCGACAGCGATTTTGACCATCGATGGGCGCTGTCTAGTGCACATGTGGTGCATATCGTGACGGCTTGGCGGCTTGTGAACATGACGAAGCCGTCATGATGATGAACGAAGTCCGCCGGCGCGCTTCAGCGCCGGTTCAGTACGCCACCCCTAAAGTCATCAGCATGATCGACGAGCCCGGTCAACCGGCCGGCTCCTCCAGATCCCAGAGTCTCAAGGAGAACCCCATGTTGAAGACGATTTCCGCAGCCCTGCTTGCCGTGTCCATGCTCGCAGCACCGGCTTTTGCCGCCAGCTCCGACAAGACCACGCAAGCCCCGGTGACCAAGAGCACGCAGCTCAAGACCGGTGCGAACAGTGCAGGCAAGATCAGTGTCAAGCATAGCCCGCTGAATGCCAATGCCAAGCTGAGCCATCACCGCGCGCATCACAAGTACCACAAGGTCCATCGTCATCACACCAAGAAGGTCGGCGCGCTGAAGAGCCCATCGAAGACCCACAGCAAGGTCTCGTCCAGGCACGGCGCGTCCGCGATCAAGCGCGGCTGATGTTCTTCTCGGGGCGGTTCGTTCCACATTGCCCCCGCCGCACCGAGGGAAGCCCGGCTCGCTCGCAATCGCGTCCCTGATTGCGGCGGGCCGGTGCCGTGCGTTCCTGATACCCGCGTTGCTTCAGCACAAATGCGGATTTGCTTTCGCGCGGCCAGGGGCTAGAACGCTGCGGCTTGAGCGTTTTCGACTGAAAGCCTGCCACGCGCGTCGCCCCGCACCTCGGTGGCGGGCGGGAGCGGGGGCGCATCCAGAATCGGGTTCGCATCAAGAAAACGTGTCGAGACAAGCGCCCCTCCGTTCCGGTTGGCTGCGCAAGCCAAGGGCGGCGCGGCAGTGCTTGATCGACGGGATGCATGATAGGCGAGATGCAGTTGGGGATACCGGCAAGGTTGTTGATCAGAGTCTCGGTCAGGTTTCTGGCGATGCTGCCGCCTGTGCTGGCGCTCGCGGCGTGCATGGACAGTGACGACACCAGGCCGGCGCTGTTTGCTTCCGACAGTGGCGACAGCAACCAGCCGTTTCCGAGCAATTATCGCACCGAGCTGGTGGCGTTCATGCACACCTATCTCAACAATCCCGTCGGCGTGCATGACGCCGTGATGGCCGACCCGGTTCAGCGCACGGTCGGCGGCAGGCTGCGCTATGTCAGCTGCCTGCGTTTCGCCGCGCCGGAATCCGACGGCAGCTACAAGGAACCTCGCGAGCGGGCCGTCGTCTTCGTCAACGGCCGGCTCGACCGCATCGCGCCGAATGCGGCCGAACTCTGTGCCGGTTCGGCCTACCAGCCCTTCCCCGAGCTGCAGACCATGTCGCGTTAGAGGCTCCGTTTCAGGCCGGGGCTGCCGAACGTGTCGGGAAAACGGCGCGGTGGCCCCTGGAACCGTTCACTTTTCACCGAAACCCTTGAACCGGACGTCCGCCAACCCGACATATCCTCGGCGGGAACTCTGGAGGGCACAAAAGTTCAACAGAAACTGGAACAAAAGGTCGTTGTTGCCGCGCGGCGACAGGTACGCCCCAATCACAGCTGCGAGATTGCCGCGAAGCAACCTAATTGACGCCACGTTGTTTGCTACACGTCACAAACGACGATATGGGGATTTCTCATGAAAAGACTGTTGCTTAGCGGTGCTGCCTTGATCGTTTTGGCAGTTCCCGCGTGGGCTGCCGACCTGCCGGCGCGGCCCTATACCAAGGCCCCCGCCTATACGGCGCCCGCCGTGATCTACAACTGGACGGGCTTCTATATCGGCGGCCATCTCGGCGGCGCCTTTGCCGACAGCAACAGCCTGGCCGGCAGCGGTGGCCAATTCCTGGGCGGCGTGCAGGGCGGATTCGATTACCAGTTCACCTCCAATCTGGTGACGGGCATCGAGGCCGAGTACAGCTGGATGAGCAGCAACAACACCAGCCTGACCTTCCCGGGCCCGACCGTGATCACCAGCCGGAATGACCAACTCGGCTCGGTCACCGGCCGCCTCGGTTACACCTGGGGTCCCGGACTGCTCTACGCCAAGGGCGGTTATGCCTTCCGCGACAATCCGAATATCGCGGTCTCCGCCGGCGGCGTGCCGGTCGCCTTTGCCACGACGGGCAACCATCAGGACGGCTGGACCGTCGGCGCCGGTCTCGAATACATGTTCGCGCCGAACTGGTCGGCCAAGGCCGAATACCAGTATTACAATTTCGGCAGCACCACCTTCACCGGCGGCCCGGCGCCGATCGTCGGCACTCGCGTCCGCGACGACGACCACACCGTCAAGGTCGGCGTCAACTATCGTTTCGGCTGGGGCGGACCGGTCGGCGCCAGATACTGAGGCCGGCTTGCCGCGGCGGTTCGTCGATCGCGGCGGGAGCGACCTTCCATCGATCCTTTGCAAAGGCCGGCATCGCGCCGGCCTTTTTCATGCCGGCATGTCCTGCCCGCATTTCGCGTGTCTTGCGCGCATGCATGGCCGTGTTTGCGGCCGGGTTCTTAAGGGCGCGTGAGCCGGGCGCGCGGAGCGCTGGCCTGCCACATGGTTCGTGCGCAGGCGTCGCGGCAAGAAAATAATTTTCGCGGCGCGCGCAACCTGTCATGCAGACCTGCTATAGGTTTCGGCGGGGTTGTGGGTCGTTCACATGCGAATTCTGGCGTCAGTACTTGTCGTCTCTGCCGTGGCGTTGCCGTGTTCTGCGCAAACCGTCCTGAAATCCGAACCTCTGATTCTCGCGCCCTATGAGATTGCCTTTGTGCAGGATCCGTCCTGTACGCCCGGCAAGGTGCTCAAGGTCACCGGCGCGATCCGGGGCCTGCATCGCCGGCGAATGTGTGTGGCGCTGTCGGCCGAGCAGGTCTCGCTGACGGTCGCGACGCCGTAGTTTCGTTGCCACGTCGATGATCGTCGTCATCCGCGAATGCGGCTGCCCCGGCATCCCGGAGGCGTTCACCGATCGAGAGACCGCGCCGTACGGGTTGCCCGGTCAGGCCGCGCGATGACGGATTTGTCGTGGCGACGGCTGTCATCCCGCACGCTGAACTACGGAATCCGGATGTCCCGTTGCGCCTCGCGCTCGGCATCGGCTTTGTTCTGCGCCGGATCCTCATGGGGGTCCGGGCGGCAGGGCTTGATCTCGTAATCATTGTCCAGCACCGGCCGGGGGGCCTGTTGGCCCGTCGCCGTCGCCACGTCGACCACGAGCCCGCTCTGCCGGGCGAGCCGCCAGACGTCGGCTTCTGTCGGATAGGCCTTGCTCAACTTGGCGTCGTTGGAGAACAGCGCGTAGGGCATCGGAAGCGACTCCGGTGAACTCGGTTTAACGCGAAAGGGGGGGTTGGGTTGCGGCGGCAGCAAGGTCGCCGGCCGGCGGGAATCGGCCCGCATTGGGAACGATTCTGGCAAGACCAAATGCGAGTCGTAAACGAGGCGTAAATCGGGGCAAAAAGAATCCCCGAGACTCCCGCGCCAGAATCGCCGGATGTTTCCCCCATGGGAACCAGTTCTCAGACCTTCTGCACACGGGTGCACGTCACGCTCGCCTTGGCGCTGCTGTTGGCCTGCGCGGCCAATATGGCTCTGGTCTGCGTCTTTCTTTGAGCGACCGACGCGCGGAATGGGCTGAAGACAGCGGAAGCGCCGTCTATCGGGCGAGGGCGATGATTCCCGCAGTGCGCACCACCGGCTCGCGGTCGCGCAGGGCGGCGCTGGCCGCTGGGCGCTTCCCCGAAGGCGGCGACTTCATGACCGGACCGGACCATGCTCCGGTTGGCGAGAGGCGGGATGATCGCCGGAAGGCCCCGTTGCCGCCAGCGGCGATGATCGGCGGCTGATCGGCCGGGGCGCCAGCGTCGCCGGCTCGCGCGCCGGAACCCCGTCGATGGTGGCGCGCAGCCGCGCCAGCGTGGTGTTGAAATACTCCGCGCGCTCCCGGTTGAAGCGTTCCTGGTGGGCGCGGAAGCTCGCGATGCGGGCCTGGATCTCGGCCCTCACGTCGCTTTGCGCGGTCGGCCGCGGCATCGGCGGCGCGGGCGGCGGCTCAACCGGTGCTG
>NZ_JBAURI010001218.1:0-1531 GCF_049581145.1 Bradyrhizobium sp. | reverse complement strand
GCAGAAGGTAAAGAGACTCTGGCGTCGTAATCAATATCTCGCCAGGATGATTCTTAAACCGCGCCCGATCTCTTGGGGATGTGTCGCCAGTACGGACGCTGATCTCGGGCACGTGCACCGGAATACCTTTGCGCTGCGCCATATTTGTAATGCCCGCGAGCGGCGAGCGAAGATTGCGCTCCACGTCAACCGCCAGCGCCTTGAGCGGCGAGATGTAGAGGACGCGGCATCCCTTCATCGTTGCGGGCTCGCGCAGCATGAGTTTGTCCAGACACCAGAGGAAGGCTGTCAGCGTTTTGCCTGTGCCGGTCGGCGCGAGGATGAGCGTGGATTCCCCACGAGAGATCGCAGGCCAACCTTCGCGTTGCGGCGCTGTGGCGTCGTCGAAGACCGCACGAAACCATTCGGCGGTGATCGGATGGAAGAGATCGAGCACATCGCCGCCGCCGGCGCGCGCGTCAACCCTCTCGCCGTCACGCGATTTCCTCGTCTTTCCTGCAGTCAATTTGTGTCCAGCCACTTGATCGCGCTCCGCAGCCATCTTCTATGGTGCTGCAGATTAGATGCAACACCGCAGAATACGAATCCGCTTTGGAAGCTTCGATAGCGGGCTCTTTCCCATAGCACAATGACCGAGGTTCGCCGGGCTCAAAGCTTAGCGAGTTCCGTGGTTGCGGCCTTCAGGACCGGAAGATCTCGGTCCGCATTCTTCCATGAGCCAAGGAAGGCGTCGTACTGACCGCGGCTTGCACTCGTGTTTCCAAGTGCGGCGTACGACCGGGCCATGCCTAAATACGCCAACGGATAAAGAACCGAGGTCGGGTCGATCCCCCGATTTGCAAGAATCTTCTTGTACTCCTCGATCGCCTTGCCTGGTTGGCCGGCTTTTAAAAAGGCCTGGGCCCGAAGCGACAGAATGTTGTAATCGCGCATCTCGTACGGCCTCGCCAACTCGAGCGCGGCAATCGCATCCAACGGCTTGCCGTGATTCAGTGCCAACACCGCGCGGATCCGCGGCAAGTCGACGTACGTCAGTAACGTATCCGGCGATGGACCGTTGTGCTCGGCGAGGAATGCTTGCGCAGCCGAGGCATCCCCCAACTCCGCTCGAAGTTGAGCGTAATCCGGAGTTCCAGAATCAGGAGGATGAATCCGATTCAGCGTCATTCGCGACGCTTCGGGCAGGCCTAACTTCAACTCGACCTGGGCCTCATCGATCAATATCTTGTCTGCAGTCTCCGGCAACTTCACGCGCTCTGCATTTTGATAAGCCCCTTGAAACAGATCTCGCGCTTGCCGATATCGCCCCTGAACGGCCGCTGCTCCGCCCCGAAACGATGGGAAATACCATACGCTCGTCCCATCCTCGTTCGTCTCAAACCACTTTGTCTCTCTGGCAAGCGAGTCTTCATCATCTTCTGCCAGTGCAATCTCAAACAGGTTAAGATGCAGGCCTGTATCGCCCCTACCAACTCGCGCCGCCATCAAAGTTGCTCGCTTACAATCCTCGAAGCGGTTTACGTCCTTATAG
>NZ_JBAURI010001217.1:0-1913 GCF_049581145.1 Bradyrhizobium sp. | reverse complement strand
AAGCGCGGCAAGGCGGGTTTCGCCGGTTCCGGCGACGTTCTCAGAGCGATCGACGAGTCCTTGGCGGTGCTCGCGAACTCGGTGCGCGATGCGCCGCCGATCGCGCGCGCAGCGCCGGTCTCGACGCTCGATTTGCCGCGCCGGCCACAGGATGGGCCTCGGGCGGAACGGCCGCGTCCGCGGAGCACTCCGGCCAAGTCCGCCAAGGGTAACGGTTCGGCAGGCCCGCAATTGTTGCGGCGGCCCGGTTTTTTGGCCGTCCATAGCGTGGAAAAAAGTTTCGGCTCCCGCCAGGTCGTCCGCGGGGTGAGCGTCTATGTGCGCCGCGGCGAGGCGGTCGGGTTGCTCGGACCGAACGGCGCCGGCAAGACGACGGTGTTCTACATGATCACCGGCCTGATCAAGCCCGATCGCGGTGCGATCGAGCTTGATGGCCACGACGTCACCCAGCTCCCGATGTATCAGCGCGCACGGCTCGGCATCGGCTATCTGCCGCAGGAAGCGTCGATCTTTCGCGGCTTGACCGTGGAACAGAACATCCGGGCGGTGCTCGAGGTCGTCGAGCCCAACAAGCGCAAGCGCGAGGCGGAGCTCGACTCGCTGCTGGAGGAATTCCACATCACGAGATTGCGGAAGTCGCCGTCGATTGCGCTATCGGGTGGCGAGCGGCGGCGGGTCGAAATCGCCCGCGCGCTCGCGACGCGGCCCAACTATATGCTGCTCGACGAACCCTTCGCCGGCATCGACCCGATTGCGGTCGGCGACATTCAGGATCTGGTGCGTCACCTCACCTCCAACCGCGGTATTGGCGTCTTGATCACTGATCACAACGTCAGGGAAACGCTGGGCCTGACTGACCGCGCCTACATCGTCTATGCGGGGGAAATCTTGACCGAGGGCAGCCCGGACGACATCGTCAATGACCCGGATGTGCGCCGCCTTTACCTTGGCGAGGAATTTCGCCTGTAGCCCTTTTTTTGCTTTCGTCAAGGCGTGTACATCGGCTTCAGACTAGGATAAGCAAGAATCGGACCATTTTCAGGGACCTTTCTTGCCGCCATGGCGCTGACGCAGAGACTAGAGTTTCGCCAATCCCAGTCGCTGGTGATGACGCCGCAGCTGATGCAGGCGATCAAGCTGCTACAATTGTCGAATCTCGACCTGTCGGCCTTTGTCGAAGAAGAACTCGAACGCAACCCGCTGCTGGAGCGCGCCAATGACGGACCGGAGGCTCCGGTCGCCGGGGAACCGGTGCAGGAGCGTCCCGAATTCGGCGATGGCGATGAGTCCGGCGGCTTGAATGGCGAGGATTCGGGCCATTCCGACATGGCGCCCGGCAGCGACGCATTCGAGCCGGGCCAGGAAGAGTGGATGAGCCGCGAGCTCGGCAGCCGGGCCGAGATCGAACAGACCCTCGATACCGGTCTCGACAACGTCTTTTCCGAGGAACCGGCCGAGGCGGCGGCACGCAACGCCCAGGATGCGGCGCCGACGACCTATACCGAGTGGGGTGGGGGCGCCTCCAATGACGACGACTATAATCTCGAGGCGTTCGTCGCCGCCGAGGTGACGCTTTCCGGCCACCTTGCCGAGCAGCTCGCGGTAGCTTTTACCGAGCCTGCGCAGCGCATGATCGGCCAATATCTGATCGACCTCGTGGACGAGGCAGGCTATCTGCCGCCGGATCTCGGGCAGGCCGCCGACCGGCTCGGCGCGTCGCAGGCCGACGTCGACACCGTGCTCGCGGCGTTGCAAAAGTTCGATCCGCCCGGCGTGTGCGCGCGGAGCTTGAGCGAATGCCTGGCGATCCAGCTGCGCGAGCTCAACCGCTACGATCCCGCGATGCAGGCCTTGGTCGAACATCTCGACCTGCTGGCCAAGCGCGATATCGGCGCCTTGCGCAAGCTCTGCGC
>NZ_JBAURI010001216.1:0-2994 GCF_049581145.1 Bradyrhizobium sp. | reverse complement strand
GCAACAAATGGGGAATTTCCTGGGACTACCCGTCGCGCAAATCGGCCGTGGTCGATGCGCGCGCCAATTGCGGCAACAGCAAATGTCCGATCGAGCTGAGCTTCTACGGCGCACGCTGCGGCGCGTTCGCGATTTCCGGAAAGTCTTGGTCGCTGGTTCAACGCGATACCGTGCAGAAGGCCAAGGATGCCGCGCTTGACGAATGCGGCAGAGCCGGCAAAGCTTGCCGCATTATCGGCGCGGTGTGCGCCGACGGCTCGGGCCGTTTTCAGTGATTGCGATCAAGCCGCCAAATCGGGTTGCCCATGCCAAATGCCATTTTTCGCCTGATCACCTTCACGCTTTGTCTCGGGCTTTTTCTTGGTCTTGCGACGACGATCACACCTCGAGCTGCCCGTGCGCAAGCCGGCAGTGCCGGCGGCAGCGTCGGCAATGACGACAAATCGCTGTCCGGTTCGCGCCCGGATTCTCCCGAGGGTCGATCTGTCGAATCGGACCAGCCCGCGCACCACAGCAAGCCGCAGGCCGAGGGGCCGCGCCGGGCGTCGCGAAGCAATGGCGGCAGCGGTGGAAATTTCGACGGCACCTGGACGTTTGTCGGCACATCGACGAACTGCAGGGGCAGCGGCAGCGTCAGCGGGGTGATTTCCGGTGGCCGAGTCGTCGGGCCAGGCACGATCGGTAGCGTCAGCCCCAACGGCGCCTATCATGGCGTCTCGGTCGGCAATGATGGCATTCGCTTGACCGCAAGCGGGAGATTGTCAGGCAAAAGCGGGAGCGGAACCTATGCCCGCTCGGATGGCTGCGTGGGCCGCTGGATCGCCGCAAAACAGTAGACTTATCAATATTATACAGATGCCTTTTTAGGGCGATAAGGGAGCCTGAATTAAGCCCAATCCTCTCCGGAATTGCGGCCTATTACGACCTCAGTCTTCGTGCAGATAAACGATCTGTTAAGCGATGTGTCATGTGTTGCGTATCCGGAGATGCGTGTGTCCAGTCGAACCGCGAAATTCGCATCGGTCATTTGTGCCAGCATTCTCGCAAGCATCTTCACGATCATCCTGCCCTATCGCGCAGCAAACGCGGCCGACGATTGCCTGCCCGAGCCGAAAGGCGTGGCGCCGCAGGGTCAGCATTGGTTCTATCGCATGGACCGTAGCACGCAGCAGCGTTGCTGGTACTTGCGCGATGTCGACGCAAGAGCCTCGACCGCGGACATGCCGGCAGCGGCGCCTGCGAAGACGGCTGTTCGCAAACCGGAAGCGGTAACGCCGGACGCGATCTCAGACGCCCGCGCCGAATTGCCTGCGCGCGCGCGGCGCGATACGGACACCACTTCCGCAGGTCCCGAAGTTGCCCCCACCGCGGCGGACGTTGCAGATCCGGTCTTTCCCGCTCCCTCTGGCGTGATCTCCTCAGTCACTCCGCAGCCCGACGCCTCGGCGCCATCCACGGATTCAGCCGCTCAGGCAGATAACCAGACGGCAGCGCAGCCGCCTGATCCGGCGCCTGCGGCCATGCTGGCAACACCTGCCGCGCCAGCAGAGCCGGTAAAACCCACGGGCTCAATCCAGATGCTCTTCCTGGTGGCCGGCGGGGCACTGGCGCTCGCCGGTTTGACAGGGAGCGGCGTCTATCGACTGGCAGGCGCCCGTCGCCGCGGCAAGGACAGCTGGCGCAGCACCTGGCAAAAGGCCGCCAAGAAACAACGGCGACAATGGGCCGAAATGAAACGCGAGCGGGCTGCGCGCCGTGCCGATGTCGCGCCTGCCCGCACGCAACCGCATGTTGCGCGGCAACACGTCCAAGAGCGCACACCAGAACGCGTCGAACGACACGCCGACGTTCAAGTGCTTCAGGCGCGCGTCCCGCAGGAGCCCCGCGCTCGCGCGCCCGTCCCAAAGGAGCCAGCTCGCGCTCCTGCTCCTGTTCTGCCGGAGCCAGTTCGCGCTTATGCCCCTGCTCCCGTCCTGCCGGAGCCGGCTCGCGCTTATGCTCCTGTCGCGCAAGAGCCAGTCCGCTTTCAACCGCGCGCGCCGCAAGAGCAACCCCATGTTCGAACGCGCGTCCCGCAGGAGAAGGTCGAGGAGATCGAGGCGTTCCTGGCGCGCTTCTCCAAGCAGATGTACGGCTGACGCTACGTCTGCAGCTGGCGCTGCAGCTCGCGCACGAAGGTCGTCAGGCCGGTGCGGCGTTCACGCTTCAGCCGCTCCGCTTTCAGGATCGATTGCACTTCGGTAAAGGCCTGATCGACGTCGCGGTTGATCACGATGTAATCATATTCCGCCCAGTGGCTCATCTCGTGGCTGGCGCGGCTCATGCGCCCCCTGATCACCGCATCGGAATCCTGCGCGCGGGAGTGCAGGCGCCTCTCGAGATCGGCGGCCGACGGCGGCAGGATGAAGACGCTGACGACGTCGGCGCGCGCTTTCTCGCGCAATTGCTGCGTACCCTGCCAGTCGATATCGAACAGCACATCCTGCCCCGCCGCCAGGGCGGTTTCGACCGGCGCGCGCGGCGTACCATAATGATTGTCGAACACGACGGCCCATTCGAGCAACTCGTGCCGCTTCACCATCGCTTCGAAACGCGCCTTGTCGAGGAACAGATAGTCGCGGCCTTGGACCTCGCCGGGCCGCTTTGGTCGCGTTGTGGCCGAGACCGACATCCGCAAGCCAGGCATCCGCTCGATCAACAGGCGCGACAGTGTGGTCTTGCCTGCGCCGGACGGCGACGACAGCACGAACATCAATCCGCGCCGTTCAACGCCGTCGAAGCCGAGGTCGTGAGCCGCCATGGATCACTCCAGATTCTGAACCTGCTCGCGAAATTGTTCGACCACGTTCTTCATTTCGAGGCCGGTATTGGTCAGTTCCAGGTCGTTCGATTTGGAGCAGCAGGTGTTGACCTCGCGATGGAATTCCTGCGACAGGAAATCGAGCCGCCGCCCCACCGGGCCGCCCTTGCCGATCAGGTCGCGGGCCTGTGAAA
>NZ_JBAURI010001215.1:0-17075 GCF_049581145.1 Bradyrhizobium sp. | reverse complement strand
TTCATTTACGATCTGTTTACGATCGGGTGTGCGCCTGGCGTCTTTTCGACGCCGGGCCCGCCGCCTTTCTGCATTTTCAAGGAGAATCTCATTGCAGCCTTGAGCTTAGGCAAATTTTAAGTCACGGCGCGTAGGTTGTTACCGTGAGTTCAGTGGTTAAGAGTTTGTGAGTACACCATGACAGAACCCCATCGCCCGAGGGTGAAATACGTCATCGGGCCCGATGGCAGCCCGCTCACTATCGCGGATCTGCCTGCGCCTGGGACCAAACGGTGGGTCATTCGCCGTAAAGCCGAAGTTGTTGCCGCGGTTCGCGGCGGCCTGCTCTCCCTCGAGGAAGCCTGCAGCCGCTACACGCTGACGGTCGACGAATTCCTGTCGTGGCAGTTCTCGATCGACCAGCATGGCCTCGCCGGCCTGCGCACCACCCGCATCCAGCAATATCGCCAATAAGACCGGCTTCGCAACCTGCCTCGAGCCGGGCTCAGGCGAAAATCGGCATTTGACGAAAATCGACCTCGTCCAGCGAGGCCGATTTTTTTCACGTTGCGTGCGAGGCCATCGCTCTTAACCTTCGTTAACCATATCGAAACCATCCCATAGGCAATAATTGCCCAGTTGGCGGTTCGGTGTCGAATCTCTGGGGCGGTTGGTTTTGCAGGGTCTCGTGGACTTTCTGAAGGGCCTGGGTGCTTCGCGTCTGATGGCGATGATCGCGGTAACCACCGCGATGGTCGCCTTCTTCGCGTTCGTCATCATGCGCGTCACCACGCCGCAGATGACCACACTGTTCACCGATCTGAGCCTCGAAGACTCCTCCAACATCATCAAGGACCTGGACCGCCAGGGCATCAGCTACGAACTGCGCAACGAAGGCAGTGTGATCCTGGTGCCCAAGGACAAGGTGACGCGGCTGCGCATGAAGCTCGCCGAGGGCGGCCTGCCCAAGGGCGGCGGCGTCGGCTACGAGATCTTCGACAAGTCCGACGCGCTTGGCACCACGAGCTTCGTCCAGAACATCAACCACCTGCGCGCGCTGGAAGGCGAGCTTTCACGCACGATCCAGGCCATCGACCGCATCACGGCCGCGCGCGTCCATCTGGTCCTGCCCGAGCGGCCGCTGTTCTCGCGCGAGGCGCCGGAGCCGTCGGCCTCGATCGTTGTGCGGGTGCGCGGCGCCCTCGAACCGCAGCAGATCCGCGCCATCCGCCATCTGGTCGCGTCCTCCGTCGCCGGTTTGAAGCCACAGCGGGTCTCGATCGTCGACGAGTCCGGTCAATTGCTCGCCGACGGCGCCTCCAGCGATGTCGATCAGGCGGTCGGCGACGAACGCCAGGCCGGCTACGAGAAGCGGATGCGCAAGCAGGTCGAGGACATCGTGTCCTCGGTGGTCGGACCGGGACGCGCCCGTGTCGAACTCTCTGCCGAATTCGACTTCAACAAGATCACCCAGACCTCGGACAAGTTCGATCCCGAAGGCCGCGTGCTGCGCTCGAGCCAGACCCGGGAAGAATCCGCGGCGACAACCGACAATAACGGCCAGGTCACCGTCAACAACGAGCTGCCCGGCAACCAGCAGAACAACAATGCGGCGACCGCGCGCGACCAGAGCAAGAAGACCGAGGAAACCAACAATTACGAGATTTCCCGCACCACCAAGACGGAGGTGACCGAAGCCGGCCGCGTCAACCGCATCTCGGTCGCGGTGCTGGTCGACGGCGCCTACTCGAAGAATGAAAAGGGCGAGCTGGTCTACAAGGAGCGCAGCAAGGACGAGCTCGATCGCATCGCGACCCTGGTGCGTTCGGCAATCGGCTTTGACCAGAAGCGCGGCGACCAGGTCGAGGTGGTCAATCTCCGTTTCGCCGAGGCACCCGCGGTCGCACCGCTCGACGAACCGACCGGCATGCTCGCCATGCTGCAGTTCACCAAGGACGATGTCATGTACATCATCGAACTGGGCGTCATGATGATGCTCGGCCTGGTCGTGCTGTTCCTGGTCATTCGGCCGCTGGTCAAGAAGATCCTCGCCTCCGAGGAGGTGGCCGCGCTCACTGCCGCGGCACCGCTGCCGGCGCTGGAAGACGGCACCGGCGCATCCCAGGGCGGCTCCGGGGCCTTGGTCCCCGGCCTCGGCTCGACCGCACACATGATCGACGTCGCCCAGGTTCAGGGCCAGGTCCACGCCCAGTCGGTGCACCGGGTGGGCGAACTGGCCGAACGAAACCCCAACGAAACCGCTTCCATTGTCCGTCAATGGCTGAGCGAAACCGCCGAATGATCGGAAGAGTGATCTGACATGGCCGCACCGCTAAACGCAAACTCCAACGACATCACCAGCGTGCTGGCGAGCCTGGCGCCCCGTCAGGCGGGCCGGGCGAAGACCAGCATTCCCGGCCCGAAGCGCGCCGCGATGCTGATGCTGGCGCTGGGCGAGCAATATGGCGGCAAGATCTGGTCGATGCTCGACGACGACGAAGTGCGGGAGCTGTCGCTGGTGATGTCGACGCTCGGGACGGTCGAAGCCGACGTGGTGGAGGACATGTTGCTCGAATTCGTGTCGCGGATGTCGGCATCCGGCGCGTTGATGGGCAATTTCGACGCCACCGAACGGCTGCTGCAGCAATATTTGCCGCCGGACCGCGTCAACGGCATCATGGACGAGATCCGTGGCCCGGCCGGCCGCAACATGTGGGAGAAGCTCTCCAACGTCCAGGAGGAGGTGCTCGCCAACTATCTGAAGAACGAATATCCGCAGACCATCGCAGTGGTGTTGTCCAAGCTGAAGCCGGAACACGCTGCCCGCGTGCTCGCGATCCTGCCCGAGGACATGGCGCTCGACGTGGTCGGCCGAATGCTGAAGATGGAAGCGGTACAGAAGGAAGTCATCGAGCGGGTCGAGCAGACGCTGCGCACCGAGTTCATGTCGAACCTGTCGCAGACCCGCCGCCGCGACGCTCACGAAGTAATGGCCGAAATCTTCAACAATTTCGACCGCCAGACCGAGACGCGCTTCATCACCTCGCTGGAAGAGGAAAACCGCGAATCTGCCGAGCGCATCAAGGCCCTGATGTTCACCTTCGACGACCTGATCAAGCTCGACTCCGCCTCCGCCCAGACCTTGATGCGCCAGATCGACAAGGACAAGCTCGGCGTCGCGCTGAAGAGCGCCAATGAGGAGGTCAAGGGCTTCTTCCTCGGCAACATGTCCTCGCGGGCCGGCAAGATGCTGCTCGACGATATGGCGGCGATGGGGCCGGTCCGGCTGCGCGACGTCGACGAGGCGCAGGCGCTGCTCGTCAACCTCGCCAAGGATCTCGCCGCCAAGGGCGAAATCACCCTGACCAAGAACCGCGCCGACGACGAGTTGGTATATTAATGTCCGCGCCCGCAAAATTCCTGTTCGATACCGACTTCGCCGCGCCGAGCAAATCGCGCGAGAAGGCCGCCGCGGCCGC
This sequence comes from Bradyrhizobium sp., assembly GCF_049581145.1. Lineage (GTDB taxonomy): Bacteria > Pseudomonadota > Alphaproteobacteria > Rhizobiales > Xanthobacteraceae > Bradyrhizobium. Next base: position 13,617 of record NZ_JBAURI010001215.1, on the reverse strand, counting down.
CGAACTCGCCCAGAAGGTTGCCGCCGCCGAGGCCACGGCCTATCGCAGCGGCTACGACGCGGGCCAGCGCGAGGCCAAGGCCGAGAGCGATCGCCGTTCGGCGCTCGCGCTCGAAGAGATCAAGATCGCGATCCAGGGCATTGCAGCGCGCTTTGGCGGCGTCGAGACCCGGATGGAGACCGAGGCGATCGACGTCGCGGTCGCGGTCGCCCGCAAACTGTGCGGCACGTTGATCGATGCCGAGCCGCTCGGGGAGATCAAAGGCCTTGTCGGCGAATGCTTCGCGCAGCTCGTTTCGACGCCGCATCTCGTGGTTCGCATCAACGATACGCTCTATGAGGCAGCTCACGCGCGGATCGAGCAGCTGGCGAAACAAAGCGGCTTCCAAGGCCGCCTGGTGATCCTGGCCGAACCCGAGATCGCCACCGGCGACTGCCGGATCGAGTGGGCCGACGGCGGCGTCGTGCTGGAGCGCGCGGCAATCGATGCCAAGATCAATGAACTCGTCGGGCGCTACATGACGTCCCGCAACCTTAGGAAATAGATCATGAGCGACACCGACGGCCAGGTTCCGCTTCCCGACCTCAACGCGCCCGGTGCGCCACCGGTCGACGACGTCGGCTACCTCGAAGACGAGCAGGCCGCGCGCGTCGCGGCCGACCTCGAGGCGGTGTTCGACGTCCCGGTGCAGGTCTCCGCCGTGCTCGGCCGCTCGAAGATGGACGTCGGCGAGCTCCTGAAACTCGGCCCCGGCACCGTGCTCGAACTCGATCGCCGGGTGGGCGAAGCCATCGACATCTACGTCAACAACCGCCTGGTGGCCCGCGGCGAGGTCGTGCTGGTGGAAGACAAGCTCGGCGTGACCATGACGGAAATCATCAACGCGGAACGCACCTGAAGCGCGATCATTTTGACGGCGCGCATGAAGCGCGCCAAGACCAACACAAGACCGACAGGAGACTATCATGCGGCTTCTCATCGTTGGCACCCTGAAGGGTCAGCTCACGGCAGCCACCAAGATCGCCATGGACAACGGCGCCACCGTAACCCATGCCGAGGACAACGAGCAGGCCATGCGCGTGCTGCGCGGCGGCAAGGGCGCCGACCTGCTGCTGGTCGATGTCGCCCTCGACATCCGCGACCTCGTGATGCGGCTCGAGGCCGAGCACATCCATGTCCCGATCGTCGCCTGCGGCATCATGAGCGACGCCCGCGCCGCGGTCGCCGCGATCCATGCCGGTGCCAAGGAATACATCCCGTTGCCGCCGGATCCGGAATTGATCGCGGCCGTGCTCGCCGCCGTCGCCAACGATTCCCGCGATCTGATCTATCGTGACGAAGCGATGGCCAAGGTGATCAAGCTCGCCCAGCAGATCGCGGGCTCCGACGCCTCGGTCATGATCACCGGCGAGTCCGGCACCGGCAAGGAGGTGCTGGCGCGCTACGTGCACTCCCGCTCCACCCGCGCCAAGCGGCCGTTCATCTCGATCAATTGCGCCGCGATCCCCGAGCATCTGCTGGAATCGGAATTGTTCGGCCATGAGAAGGGCGCCTTTACCGGCGCGGTGGCGCGGCGCATCGGCAAGTTCGAGGAGGCGACCGGCGGCACCTTGCTGCTCGACGAAATCTCCGAGATGGACGTGCGGCTGCAATCCAAACTGCTGCGCGCCATCCAGGAGCGCGTGATCGACCGGGTCGGCGGCAGCCGCCCGGTGCCGGTCGACATCAGGATCATTGCCACCTCGAATCGCAATCTGGCGGAAGCCGTGCGCGAGGGCAAATTCCGAGAGGATCTCTGGTTCCGACTCAACGTCGTCAACCTGAAGATTCCGCCATTGCGCGAACGCCCGGCCGACATTCTCGAACTGGCCCAGCATTTTGCCAAGAAATATTCCGAGGCCAACGGCGTGCCGCTGCGGCCGATCGCGGCCGATGCGAGGCGCGTGCTCTCGGCCAACCGCTGGCCGGGCAACGTCCGTGAGCTGGAAAACACCATCCATCGCGCGGTGCTGATGGCACAGGGCGACGAGATCGCCGCGGACGCAATCCTGACACCGGACGGCGACCGGCTCGACCACAGCAAGACCCCACCCGCAGTCGCGCACGCGACCTTCGCCGCCGAGCAGGTCACCCGCGCCCTGGTTGGCCGCACCGTGGCCGACGTCGAGCGCGACCTGATCCTGGAAACGCTGAAACATTGCCTCGGCAATCGCACCCACGCCGCCAACATCCTCGGCATTTCGATCCGCACGCTGCGCAACAAGCTGAACGAATATGCCGATGTCGGTGTGCCGATCCCGCCGCCCGGTGCCGGGGAGTACCAGCGCGCGGCGCCGGTCGCGTAGTTGCAAGAAGCATCGGCAACCGCACGGCGGTCATCCGGGATCTGGTGATTCCCCGATGCGCAATTGCGTATCTGAGGTTCGCACTTCGTACGCCCCGGAATGACATGCTCATCACGAATAGCTCGGCGCGTCGGGCTTGCGGAACATATGGATGGGATCACCGGGCTGCAGGCGGTTGCCGGTCAAGGCCGCGTAGGCATAAAGCGCCAGATACAAAATCGCGAGCGTGCTGACCGCGTAGAACGCCCAGATCCCGATGCGCTTCATCGCGCGACGCATGCCTTCCATGATCCGTAAATGATGATCCAGGCATTTTAGACCGCCGATGGCAAAAAGGCCAGCCGGCGCGGCCAACCGTCGCGGCCGTCGAGGCTCACCGAGGCTTGGGTCATCGAGGCTTGGGTCGACACCGCGCGGCCGGAAGACCCACCTCCGCGGGTCTCTCCAGATCCTCGTCGTGATCGCTGGCCAGATATCGTCGCTGCCAATAGGCCAACGCCGAACGGCGCGCGGACAGTTCGATGTCCAGCACGCGGCCGATGATGATTGCATGCGAGTGGCGCTCGACGACCTCCTCGACCGCGCAGTCGATCGCAGCCAGGGCGCCGACCAGCAGCGGCGCGCCCGAGGCGCCGCGCTTCCATTCGGCGCCGGCGAACCGGTCGGCGCCCTTCAGGCCATCCTAGCCGGTGAATTGTTCGGCGACGCCGGACTGTTCGGCATTCAGGATATTGACGCCGATAAAAAGGTGGCGCTTCACGAACGGCCGCGAGGACGACGACCGGTTGATCCTGACAATCAGCGACGGCGGCTCGGTGGACAGCGACGCCACGGAGGTCACCGTCATTCCCGCGACGTCCTCGCCGCGCCCCGGCCGTGATTGCGCTGACACCGCCGGCGAGACTGCGCATCGCCGCATGAAACCCGCCGAAAGACGGATCTCGGCCGATCTCGGGCGTCAGAACAGACACCATGATGCTCTCAAAGAGCTGATAGCTCGTCTCCGGATCGCAACAGCTCGCGCAAAATCGAACCCTCGAGCGCCGCCAGATCGGCAGAGCCGCGCCGGCGCGGACGAAGCAGTTTAACATCGATGTCATGCGCGATCCGGCCGTCATCGATGATCAGCACGCGCTCCGCCAGGGCGACGGCTTCCGACACGTCATGGGTCACCAGAATGGCGGTAAAGCCCTGCTCGAGCCAGACCCGCTCCAGCAGCCGCTGCATTGAAATACGGGTCAGCGCGTCAAGCGCGCCAAGCGGTTCGTCGAATGCGAGCACGCGCGGGTGGCTGACCAGAGCGCGAGCGAGCGCCACGCGCTGTTTCTGGCCGCCGGACAGCGCGGTCGGCCAACGACCGCGCTTATGATCCAGGCCGACCTCGACCAGCGCCTGCTCGGCCCGGGCCTGCGCATCCGCCGATCTGCGATTGCCGCCAAGACCGACCTCGACATTGGAGAGCACCCGCGCCCAGGGCAGGAGCCGCGGCTCCTGAAACATCACCCGAATATCTCCCGCGCGCCTGTCGCCGCCGCACCGGATAGTGCCGGCATCGGGGGTTTCCAGTCCGGCGATCAGACGCAGCAGCGTGCTCTTGCCGCAGCCGCTGCGGCCGACGATTGCGACGAATTGGCCCGCGGGAATCTGGAGGTCGATGCCGCGCAAGACCTCGTGATCACCGAACGCCTTGCGCAGGCCGCGGACTGTCAGCGCCAATCCGCGGCCGGACGGTTCAGAAGCGTGCCGCTCCGGCCGTGCCTTGGCCGCAAAATCGGGTACCGGCACCGCTTCGGCGTCGGGGCCAAGCAATCGAAGCGCTAATCGAAGGGCTTCCTGCATCTCTGCTCTCAGTTTTGGGCATAGGCCGGGTTCCAGGACAACGTCAGCCGCTCCAGCGCGCGCGCGGCGCCGTCGGCGAGCTTTCCCAATAGAGCGTAAATCAGGATGCTGAGGACCACGACATCGATCTGCATGAACTCGCGCGCCTGCATGGCCATGTAGCCGAGCCCCGAGGAAGCCGCGATGGTCTCTGCGACGATCAATGTCAGCCACATGATGCCGAGCGCGAAGCGCAGGCCGACGAAGATCGAGGGCAGCGCGCTCGGAAAGATCACGCGCTGGAACAGTTCGGCATCGCGCATGCTGTAAATCCGGCCCATCTCGATCAATTGCGGATCGACGCTGCGGATGCCGTGCAGCGTGTTGAGGTAGATCGGGAAGAAAACGCCGAGCGCGACCAGGAACAGCTTTGCGGTCTCATCGATGCCGAACCACAGGATCACCAGCGGAATCAGCGCCAGATGCGGGATGTTGCGAACCATCTGCAGGGTGGTATCGGTCAGCGCGCTCGACAGCCGCGACAGGCCGTTGGCAAGCCCGAACGCAAAGCCGATGCCGCCACCGATCAGGAAACCAACGCCCGCGCGCCAAAAACTGACCCAGATGTTGCGCTCCAGCTCGCCGGACAGCACGAGCTTCCAGCCTGCGCGCGCCACATCGCTCGGCGCCGGCAGCACGCGGACCGGCACCAGGCCAGCCGCACAGGCCCCCTGCCAGAACAGGACGATCAAAAGCGGCACGATCCATGGGATCAGCGCGCCCGCGCCCGGCACGCGCGGGCTTTTCAGCCGTGGCAGACTCTCGATCAGGCTCATGATTGCGAGGCCTTGACCAGCGGGCGACGATCATTGGCGATGGTCTCGCCGAAGGGACCGGTGTTGACCCGCAGCCGGCTAGCGTGATCGCCTTGCTGTAGCGACAGCAGCGGAAACACCAGCTCGGCGAAGCGATAGGCCTCCTCGAGATGCGGATAGCCCGACAGGATGAAGGTATCGATGCCGATGTCCCGATATTCCCCGATCCGCGCCGCCACCGTCGAGGGGTCACCGACCAGCGCCGTTCCGGCGCCGCCGCGCACGAGGCCGACGCCGGCCCAGAGATTGGGGCTGATCTCGAGCTGGTCACGGCGGCCACGATGCAACGCCATCATGCGCTGCTGCCCGACCGAATCCATCCGGGCGAAGATCTGCTGCGCCGAGGCGATCGTCTCGTCGGTGACGTGCTTGATCAGACCGTCGGCGGCCCGCCAGGCTTGGTCAGAGGTCTCGCGCACGATGACGTGGAGGCGGATACCGAAGCTCAGCCGGCGGCGGCGCCTTGCCGCCGCAGCTGCGACGCGGCTGACTTTGTCGGCAACCTGCGCCGGCGGCTCGCCCCAGGTGAGATATTTGTCGACGCTGTCGACCGCGACATCGATGCCGGCATCCGAGGAGCCGCCGAAGTAGAGCGGCGGCCGCGGCGACTGCACCGGCGGAAACAACAGCCGGCCATCCTCGATGCGGATATGCTTGCCTTCGATATTGACGGTCTTGCCGCCCAGGAGATCATCATAGACGGCGAGAAACTCGCGCGTCACCTGATAGCGCTCGTCGTGATCGAGGAATACGCCGTCGCCCTTGCTCTCGACGGGATCGCCGCCGGTGACGACATTGATCAAGAGGCGGCCGTTGGTGATCCGGTCGAGCGTTGCCGTCATCCGCGCGGCGACACTTGGCGATTGCAGGCCGGGGCGCACCGCCACGAGATAGCGCAGCCGTTCGGTGAAGGGGGCGACCGCGGACGCGACGATCCAGGAATCCTCGCAGCTTCGCCCGGTCGGCAGCAGCACGCCGAAATAACCGAGCTGGTCGGCGGCCTGCGCGACCTGGCGCAGATAATTGAAATTCACCTCGCGTCCGCCGGTGGCGGTGCCGAGATAGCGTCCGTCGCCATGGGTCGGCAGGAACCAGAGGATGTTCGTGTTGGAGGATGCTGCACTACTCACACTACTCATATGTCGCGCCTTGTCATTGCTGCCGGTGTGTGCCGTTCGCCTCAGGAAGCCGGTGTCCATTTCCAGACGATATCGGCCACGTTGACCGGCTTCGGAATCAGGCCGAGTCGCGCAAAGCGGTCGGCGACTGCCTGCTGGGTCCGCGTCAGTTCGGCATCGACGGGAACGACGCGGTAATTCGAGCGGTCGACAAAGCGGCGGATCGCTTCGAGATCGACGCCGGTTGCCTCGGCCTGCGCGCTGGCGACCTCTTCGTGATGCGAATCGGCCCATACGCCTTCGGAGGCGAACACGGCGTTGAGCCGAGCCACCTGCGCGGGATATTTTTCGACGAAATCGGTGCCCGCGATGTAGAAGGCGTTGGCCTCGTGCACGTCCTTGTCGAAGGCGATTACCCGCGCGTTGTCCTTGAGTTCGGCAAGCGCGAGATAAGGGTCCCAGATCGACCAAGCGTCGACCGCGCCGCGGGCGAACGCCGCCGTCGCATCGGCCGGCGCAAGCGGCGCCGGCGTGATGTCGCTCCAGGCCAGGCCCGCCTTCTCCAGTGCGGCGACCAGGAGATTGTGCGCGCTCGACCCCTTGCCGAAGGCGATGCGCTTGCCCTTGAGATCGGCGAGCGTCCGGATCGCTGAATCCTTCGGCACGATGATGGCCTGGTTGTTGCCATTCTGCTTGACGGCGGCGACATAGCGGATCCGTGCACCCGCGGCCTGCGCGAAGATCGGCGGGGAATCGCCGACATAGCCGAAATCGACGCTGCCGACATTGATCGCTTCCAGAAGCGGCGGACCAAACTGGAAATCGATCCAATCGATCTCGACGCCGAGTGACTTGAACGCGTCTTCCACCGTGTGGCGCTGTCGCACCGCGGGGAAGAAACCGCCCTTCTGCGTTCCAATCCGGATCCGCCTTGGCGCAGCCTCCGCGCTCGCAGACGACGACCACGCTGCGATCGCAGCGCTGGCAAGCGATAGCTTGAGAAAGTTTCGACGCTTCATGTTCATCTCCGGCCGGCATGCCGCAACCAGCCGGTCATGCGATGCAGAGGATGATGGCGGGGCTCGCAGGAGGTGTCGAGTGCTCCGCAAAAATAGCAACGCCGATGCTGGCAGGAGCATCCGCGGCGACGGGTTTATTGCTGGATCACGATCCGCCGCGGCGATTTTTTTTCGACGCGCCGATCATCGCGATGTCGTGACCATCAAATGAGCAGCGGCTTGATCGCGAGCATGTGCGCCGGCCAAGCAAAACGCCCGGCGGGTATCACACTCTTCGGTACGATCCTGCGAGACCTTATCCCGCCGCCGCGACTTTCGGCGCGACACTGACCGCGAGCTTGCCGTAGCGATCGGTAAAAGCCTGGGTGTCGATCTCCTCGAGTTTGGTCGCTCCGCTCATCACGCCCGCTTTCCAGGCGTCGTGCTCGGGATCCTGCTCGAACTCCGGCATCACCTCCCTGGCGAACAGCTCGAGCGATTCGCAGATGTGCTCGTGGCTGTTCTTGCCGGCCTGGTTGAGCAGGATCACCTGGTCGATATGCGAGGTGCGGAAGCGGCGGAGCTTCTTCCGGATGGTTTCCGGCGAGCCGATCAGACCGCCGCGCAGCGCGGCCTCCTGTGCCTCGGGATTGTCCCGCTTCCACTTGTTGTATTCGTCCCACATGTTGACGGTGCCGGGCGCCGGACGCTGCCGGTTCTGTGACGCGCCGTAGAACCGCAGCGCGAACTGGAAGAAGGTCGCGCCGTCCGCCCGCGCGCGCGCCTCCTCGTCGGTCTTCGCGCACATGAAGAACGACACCAGCGCCATGTTCGGGTTGATCGCGTAGTCGGCGAGCATCTTCAGCCGCTTGGTGATGGCGTTGTAATAGGCGTGGACCCAGGCATGCGCGGCGTCGGCGCTGACGAACTGGAAGCCCAGCGCGCCAAAGCCGCATTGTCCGGCGCGCTCGATGGTCGGAAGCTGCGAGCATGCCATCCACAACGGGGGGTGCGGCTTCTGCACCGGCTTCGGCACCACATTGCGCAGGGGAATGTCGAAATATTTGCCGTGATGCTCGGTGCCGATCCTGGTGAACATCGGGAAGATCGCTCTGACCGCCTCCTCGAACACCTCGCGCTTGGTTTCCATGTCGCGGCCGAACGGCTCCAGCTCGGTGATCGAGGCGCTCTCGCCCATGCCGAACTCGCAGCGGCCGCGGCTCAAGAGATCGAGCACCGCGACCCGCTCGGCGACGCGGGCCGGATGATTGGTGGTGAGCTGGATGATGCCGTGGCCGAGCCTGATGTCCCTGGTGCGCTGGCTGGCGGCGGCGAGGAACGATTCCGGCACCGGGGAATGCGAATATTCCTCGAGGAAATGGTGCTCCACCACCCAGGCATAGTCATAGCCGAGCCGGTCGGCGGTCTCGAGTTGCGTCAGCGCGTCATGATAGAGGCGGAGCTCGTCGCCGTCCGTCCATGGACGCGGCAGTTGCAGCTCGTAGAAGATCCCGAATTTCATCAACGTCCTCCCGCTGTTCTTGTTATTGACGGCATTGTAGTGGCCGGGACTACGCTGTCCACCATCCGTCAATTCCGCAACACGGGAGATGCCTTGCGCCGGCAGCTTGAATGGTTAGGTTGCTGGGCATGGAATCGCGTCAAATGGTCGGTCGATTCTTCTCTGCCGCTCGAGCCCAAAACCCCGAACTTCAAGCCCAATGCCCACCTTCTCGCCGCACCAGGATTCCGCGCTGAAAGCCGTTGCCGACTGGCTTAAGGCTAAGCCGGGGAAAGGTGGCACGCCTCCGGTGTTCCGGCTGTTCGGCTATGCCGGGACCGGCAAGACCACGCTCGCCCGTCACATCGCCGAAGGCGTCGCTGGCGAGGTCAAATTCGCTGCGTTCACCGGCAAGGCGGCGCTGGTGATGCGCAACAAGGGCTGCGACAACGCCTCCACGATCCATTCGCTGATCTACCGCGCCCGCGAATCCGGCGTCGAGCAGCCGAGTTTTGAGCTGTGGGACGACGCCCCGGCCTCGAAGGCGAGGCTGATCGTGATCGACGAATGCTCGATGGTCGACGCCGAGATGGGCCGCGACCTGATGTCCTTCGAGTGCCCGCTTCTGGTGCTCGGCGACCCCGCGCAATTGCCGCCGATCCAGGGCGCCGGGTTCTTCACCAGCAGCGAGCCGGATGCGATGCTGACCGAGGTGCATCGCCAGGCGCAGGACGATCCGATTGTGCGGATGTCGATGGATGTCCGCGAGGGCCGCTCGCTCGAGGTCGGCCGCTATGGCGAAAGCGAGGTGGTGGCGCGCAGCGCGCTCGACCCGGCGCGGGTGATGAGCGCCGATCAGGTGCTGGTCGGGCGCAACAACACGCGGCGCGCCTACAACACGCGGATGCGGCAGCGGCAGAACATCGAGGAGCCCCTCCCCGTCGCCGGTGACAAGCTGGTGTGCCTGCGCAACAACCGCAAGAAGGGCCTGTTCAACGGCGGCCTGTGGCGAGTGAAATCCCGCACGGCGTCGCGCGCAAAAGCCTCGCGCATCATCAGCATGCGGCTATCGCCCGACGAGGAGTTCAGCCACAAGGTGCAGAAAGTCTCGGTGCGCTGCGATTGCTTCGAGGGCGGCATTGAGGCGATCCCGTGGGAGCAGCGCAAACCCTATGACGAGTTCGACTACGGCTACGTGCTCACCGTGCACAAATCGCAGGGCTCGCAATGGGACGACGTGGTGCTGTTCGACGAGAGCTTTGCGTTTCAGGACAGCCGCGCCCGCTGGCTCTATACGGGGATCACGCGCGCCGCAAAACGGCTGAGCGTAGTGGTGTGAACGAAACATCTTTGCGCGGGCTAAGCGCAGCGTGCCCGCAATTCCACGCTTACGACCGAGATGGTGGGTGCACTTTCGCCCTCGCGCTGCGAGCGACGGCGAGCTATGCCCACCTACGGCCTGCGGCCTGTCTTCTTGCCGGCACTTGATCCGGAAGGCGCGCTCACCTATGAGCACGCGGATCATAGTTGAACCCCGGCACGGGGTTCTTGCCTGAGGAGCCTCCTGATGAGACGGATCATGATGCTGGCCATGGCTTGCGCCCTGGCAGTCCCGACGATTGCGTTCGCAACCAGCACGCATCAGAAAGTTGCATCGGCGACCGATGTCCGGAACAACAACCCGCCGACGCTGATTGTTCCGCCAACCGGAATCTTGCGGCAGGATCTGTTCGATCGCAGAAACCCGATCAACCTGCGCTCGAACTGGCCTACGCCGCCCGCTCAACCCGGCCAGCTCTGAAAATGCGGGGTGGGCAAAGGCGCCCTTGCGCCGTGCCCACCACTCCCCGCCACGAGCAAGACGGTGGGCACATTTTCGCCGTCGTTCTCCGAGCGACGCCGAAAACTTTGCCCGCCCTGCGGCACCTGCGGCTACGTCAGCGCCATGGCTGCGGCTTTTGCGTCCGGCACGACGTCGTGGTCGTAGAGCCGCCTGCGGAACGCGGCGTGCGCGGTGATCTCGGCGTCCCTGAGGCCGAGGTTGGAGGTTGCGGAGTCGTAGCGCAGGCCGTTTTCGCGCGCGCCGCGCTGCACCTGCGCGACCCGCTCCAGCCGGAGGCGCTGATAGGCGACGAGCGCCGCGGGCACCGCCTCGCGATTGGCGCGCGCGAGAATCGTCGCCAGCGCCATTCCGTCTTCGATCGACTGGTTGGCGCCCTGCCCGAGATGCGGCAGCATCGGGTGGGCGGCATCGCCGAGCAGGGTGAGCCTGCCGCTGCTCCAGGCCGGAAGTGGCTCACGGTCATAGAGGGCCCATCGGAATGTGGTCTGGACGCGCTGCAGCAGCGCGCCGATGCGAGGGTCCCAGCCCGAAAACTCCCGGCGCAGCACGTCGGGATCGCCTGGCGCCGACCAGGATTCCTTCATCTCCCCGTCGGCGCGCACAAACCCGACATAGTTGATCAGCTTTCCGCCGCGCACGGGGAATGTGAGGAAGTGCCGGCCTTGGCCGAGCCACATCAGCCAGCGATCGGACGGCCAATGCGAGAGCGTCGAATGCGGCACCAGGCCGCGATACGCGACCGAACCATGGAAAACGGGATGCGAGGGTGGCGCCACATGGCGCCGCAGTTCGGAGTGAATACCGTCGGCAGCGACGACGATATCGCTCTCGACGCTTAGGCCATTTGCAAACAAGACCCGGGCCGAATTGTCCGCCTGTTCGAAACCGATACATCGGTGTCCGGTGTGCACCGTTTGCGCCGGCAGCGCGGCAGCCAAGAGGTCGACGAGATCGGCGCGATGCATCCCGAATGTCGCATTCCAGCCGGTGGAATCGGTGACCTGAACAGGCGCAATCGGCGCGCCATCGTGCCGGAAGTAGTGCGAGCCCTGGCCAACCCTGGCGCCCCATGTCTCCACCGACGATCCCAAGCCCAGCCGCTCCAGCTGGCGCACGCTGTTCGGCGTCAGGAACACGCCGGCGCCGACTTCGCCCAAAGCGGCGGCCTGTTCGTAGACCGACACGGAAAGCCCGTGCGCGATGAGCGCGTTCGCGGCGAACAGACCGCCAATTCCGCCGCCGACAATGGTGACGTGGAGTTTCGAATTCGCCATGATGCCGCCCGGGATGTTGTCGTTGCGCATGCAAAGCGAAAGTGCTTCGCACGCCGCCGTTTCAAGCTATTCTGTTCCGGGAAAAAAAATCAAGCTGCGCTGGCGCATGTCACGTGTCAGCCGGCGCTGCACAGGGGGAGGAAATCGCATGCGAGACCATCGCGCGAAAGCATTGTTCTGTGTCGGTCGGCGATGGATGGCACTGACGCTGGGGCTGCTCGTATTGCTGGGCTTTCAGGATTGGGCGCGCGCGCAGGACTACCCGACGCACGCGGTGAGAATCATCGTGCCGTTTCCCGCCGGGGGAACCGCCGACGCCGTTCCGAGGATCGTCGCCGATTGGCTGTCGCATAAATGGGGTCAGCCCGTCGTCATCGAAAATCCGACCGGCGCGGCCGGCTCGATCGGCGCCGAACTGGTTTACCGTGCGGCGGCCGACGGCTACACGCTGCTCGCGGCGCCGCCGCCGCCGCTTGTGATCAACCAGAATCTCTACCCGGACCTGGCCTACGATCCCGGCAAATTCGAGCCGGTCATCGTGATGGCCCGCGTGCCAAACGGCCTGTTCGTCAATCCGGACAAGGTCAGGGCATCGAATGTCCCGCAACTGATCGAGGACTTGCGAAGAAATCCCGGCGAGGTCACCTGCGCCACGCAGGGCTACGGTACGACATCCCATCTCACCTCCGAGTTGTTCCAACTGATGGCCAAGGCGCCGCTGCGTCAGATTCCCTATCGCGGGTCGGCGCCCGCTTTACAGGGCCTCGTTGCCGGCGATGTCGATGTGATGTTCGACAATCTCGGCGTCTCGCTGCCGCTGGTCGAATCCGGCAAGCTCAGGCTGCTCGCGGTGGCGTCGCCCGGGCGGCTCGCGAGCCTGCCGAACGTGCCGGCGATCGCGGAATATCTGACCGGCTTCGAAGCCGTGGCCTGGTATGGCATCGTGGCGCCGCCACACACGCCGGCGAACATCGTTGAGAAGGTCAACGCCGACGTCAACGAAGCGCTGCGCGACCCGCAGGTGCAGAATCGCCTCAAGAAACTGTCCGCGGAGGTGGTCGGCGGTTCGGTGGAGCGGACGGCCAACTATCTGCGCGAGGAAACCGAGCGATGGGGCTCGGTGATCAAGGCGGCGAACATCAGGATGCAGTGAATTGGCGTAGCGGTAGGATGGGCACGGCGCTTTGCGGTCGCGGTAGGGACGCCCATTACTGGGCGACCCCCCCGCATAGAACCGGACGTGCGGCTTTCCCGCATACGGCTCCCACCTCGGTGGATGACGGCGAAGCGCTGTCGCGGCCATGGATGAAAGATTTTGGGTTTCGGGACCAGGCCTCGGTAACCGCCTTGATACGCGCCCAGGTGAGATCATCCTTCTGGCTGCGACGGCATAGTGCCTGTCGCCATCCCCGAACGATCTCGTCCCGGAAGGCCGAGATAGCGCGCCGGTTGGTCGGCACGGCGTGATAGTTGAAGTAGCCGCCGACCACCTGTTGCAGCCACCTCCCCTGTTTGGGGACGACTGGTGCATGCGCCGTCTCGGTTCCTGCTTGATGGCTTGCAACTTGCTCCGCATCCCGGCGCCTTGGGTCTTCCGTTGACCAGGAACTTGCCCCGACGCGACACAGCGTGTTCATGGAGAGAGGCATGATCCAGAACCGCGTTCCGATTTTCAGAAATTGTTCTTGACGCTCATCCCAAATCACCTGCATAGTCCGGCCATCCTGTCCCACAGAGGGGCGTTCCGGATCGTCCAGAGACGCGGGGCAGGATGCGGTGGACGCGGCAGCGTCAGGCGTGACACGTGATGGCAGGGCGGGTTCTTATGGAGCCTGTGAGCGGTCA
>NZ_JBAURI010001214.1:0-8727 GCF_049581145.1 Bradyrhizobium sp. | reverse complement strand
GACATGCTGGGCTCCGGTGAACATTATGCGCTCGAAGTGCGCGGCGATTCGATGGTGGACGCCGGAATCCTTGATGGCGACATGGCGCTAATCCAGCGCAACGAGACGGCGGACACCGGCGACATCGTGGTCGCACTGATCGACGATGAGGAAGCGACCCTGAAGCGTTTCCGCCGCCGCGGCGCGTCGATCGCGCTGGAGCCGGCCAATGCATCCTATGAAGTCCGCATCCTGCCGCCGAACCGGGTAAAGATTCAGGGCAAGCTGGTCGGGCTCTACCGGAAGTACTGAAGTCTTGTTGCAGCGCCGTAAATGATTTTCGTGGCTCGCGAGCTGGAGGCGAGGAACCGCTGAACGATGTTTGGCGGCGAGTAGTCCTGTTTTGTCGTGCGATGCTGGTTTTGTCGCATGACGCCGGCAACCACGCGCCTTCAACGCATTTGTGATCGGACTTCGCAACTGCGGGCCGTACAAATGCCCATAACCGAGCAATACTCTGGATTTCCTGTCCACTCTGATAGAGGCCTGCGCCTCCTTGAAAGAGCCTGACGCGGAAAGTTTGCGTATCGGGTTTCCGCTTACGTCATGCTCGACAGTCATGTGGAGCGCGGGTTGGCTATCTCAAAAAGAGGAGCAATCCGATGTGTGACTATAGTCTGCATGCCATGGCGACGCGTCCCGCCCAGGTTGGGGAGACGCTGGTTACCACGACATTTCGCGGCACCTCGACGCGAGGCTTCGCATCAGAAAAAGATCTTGCCGTCGCGGTCTGCATGCTTCCGGGAACGGAGCTCGCCTTTGCGCAGGACGTCAAGTACGACAACCGTTGGATTTGGACCAGGACCATCAATTCGCGAGTTGGAAAATTCGGCAAGGTGGATCCGCACATTCCGGATCGGCATCATGACGCGATCGAGTTTCCCGACGGGAAATCCGTACTGGTGACGCAGCTCTGCGAGGGACAGCGGGTCACGGTGCTGCAGTTGCCGGTAACGCAATCCAACACGGCGCCTGCCAAGACCGCTGCCGAGAGGCCGGCGCCGTCAACACTTCCAGCCGAGTAGACCAGGCGCCGCGCAAGGTCCCGCCGGCTCGTCGCCGGCGGCGCCGCGCGCGAGCGAGCGATGCACCGCGCGAACAAATCGCCAGCAGATCGACCGCGGGCAAACCGCGGGCAAACGGTCGAAAGCAAAGGTCACCGGTGGTCAACAAGATCACATGGCAAAAGGCCGGACGGGTCACCGAGCCCGGCCGGTATATGTTCACGTTCGGCTGGCTCACCGTGACGGCCGAAGATCTGGCGGTCTGGAATCAGTTTCCGAACGCGATATTCACGCTTGTCCAAATGCCGGCCGCGGTCTCGACTGAGGCCGGCGATCCCGATGCGGTCGAGATCGCCGAAGAGTTTCACCTCGGCGCATTCGAGTTGCCGACGAACGTCTGAGCGGTCCCCGGGTTTGCATGTGTTACAGCACAAGGGTCGGATTGTTCACTTTCGGTGAATAGTCCTTTTCGGTTTCCTGTGATTATCAGCCGCCCCCACCGACGCTAGATCTCCGACACGCAAGACGCGAGGCGCAGGCGCTTGGCGTCTGGCCGCAAAACAAAATGGAGATGAACCATGCGAAGGATCGTTCTGACCGCACTCGGCGTCGCGCTGATTGCAGCGTCGACCGCGCAGGCTGCAACGGCAAGTGAATATCATCATGCCCGCAGGGCGGTCCGCGCGCCGGTGGGCGCGCAAGCACCGGTACCCCCGCAATTCCGTAACGCCAACAACGCGGTCATCTGGCCGTCGCCGTCAGAGCCGGAATCGCTTTCCGATTATAGCGAAGGTCACGTGATTTCGGCTCCTGCCGGTCACTGATCAGGCTGCACGAGGAACGAGGCCCCGGCGTGAGCCGGGGCCTTCTCGTGACTGGGCATGCCTCCTTGCATTCAGTTTAGTCCTCCGTCTGCAAATCGGAGTCGGCCGGAGTGGCGTCTTGCGGACTTGACGTTTGTGGCCGCGACAGCACGGCGCCGTCGCTCCCGGCTTCGCCGGGCGTTGCAGGCGACCACGGCCGGTCGGCGCCTCTCGGTTTCACTGCGTCGACGACGAATTCACTTCCTCTTCGCCACAACGCCAGCGCGCCCTGCCGCCTGAGCCGTCCCTGCTCGATCACCGCGGCGGCACAGTCCCGCGGCGCCTGTCGCATCGTCACGATGAGCGCGGCGCGCTCGCAATCGTCAGCCAACGCGTCGGCCCGCAATGCGCTGGTAACAAAACTGCCATCGGCCATCGGGGCTACGCAGCCCGCATCGTCGCAAGAGACGCGATCGGCCAGCGAGGGATCGCCGGCCTGCCGTGGATCGGCGTCGGCCGCGAGCCACTCCTTGACCAGAAATGCATCCTTGGCGAAGCGCATCAGATGCAGCCGCCCATCCTTGCCGCGGACTGCGACATTGTGGCCATCGCCGGAAATCAGGATATCCGGCTGCGGGACCGCGAGCGCCCAGACGATGGCGAGCGCCAGCACGGCCGCGCCCGACCAGCGCAGCGGCGTGCGCAGAAATCCCATGAGGACAATGCCGATGGAGGACGCGATGAGCGGCCCCGTGCCGAACGCCGGCATGCGACCGATCGCGCCCGGAAGGGCTGCGACCCACTCCGTGACTTTGATCATCCAGTCGATGCCGATCCCCATCAGCCACCAGAAGACGCCGTCAAGGCCGAACGGCATCGCGAGCAGCCCGAGCATGCCCGCGGGCATCACGAGAGCGGACACCACCGGCATCGCCGCGAGATTGGCGAGCACGCCATAGGGCGTCACGCGGTGAAAATGGAAAGCGGCGTAAGGCGTCGTCGCAAGCCCCGCCACGAAGGAAGCCATCACCAGGGTCACGACCTCCCGACCGCCCCACAGCGCCACCCGCGCAGCCAATGAGCTGTCCGCCGTGGCGAACAGCCGGGGCATGCCGAGTTGCACCAGCGCCACCAGCCCAAGCGTGGCCGCAAACGACATCTGAAAACCGGGATGCACCAGCGCTTCTGGCACGACCACGAGCACGAGCATGGCCGCGACCGCAAGCGTGCGGAAGGTGATGGCACGGCGGTCGACCATCACCGCGATCAGCACCACCGCGGTCATATAAAACGAGCGTTGGGTAGCGACATCCAGACCCGACAGCAGCAGATAGAACAAGGCGGCAAACAGCGCCGCTGCAGCCGCCCATTTCTTGATCGGGAAGCTGACGGTCAGACCCGGGATCAGCGCCAGCAGCGCGCGCACCGCAAAGAACACGACACCGGCGACAACCGCCATGTGATAGCCGGAGATCGACAATACGTGGCCGAGTCCGGAAATGAACATCGCATCGTTGACCGGGTCCGTGATCGCGTCGCGCCGGCCGGTCAGGAGTGCGGTCGCGATCGATCGCTCGTCGCCGTCGAGCCGTGTGCGAATCCGCGCGTCGACCGCGTCGCGCAAATCCTGCATGACTGCGGCATAGCGCAGCGCCATCCCGCCGCTCTCAGGAGGGACGACGGTCTTGATCGCGCCCATCGCGAAACCGGAGGCGCCGACGCCCTGGAAGAAAAGGTCGCGGGAGAAATCGTAACCGCCTGGCCGCAACGGCGCCAGCGGCGGCTGCAGCCGCGCCTTCAATTCGACGAAGCTGCCGACATCGGGCGCGGTGCCCTTCTTGACCGACAGCCGCACGCGCTCCAGCTTCGCCTGATTGCGCGGAGTCTCCATGGTCACGACCCGCAACACGAAACGATCGGTGCGCTCGCGGATATCGCGCGTCTCGACAAAACCCGACAGCGCCACCGAATAGAGCGGTTTCGTCAATACGGTATGCGCGACGAGCGCGGTCCGGAACGTCGCGGTTGCAAAGCCGGCAGCGACGGCCGCGGTGAGCACTGCTGCGACAAAGAATTTGTGCCGGCGCAGCAGGAAGGCCGCGACGCAGAGCCCGATGGCCGTGACGGCAGCAACCCACAGCACCGGTTCGTGGTCGGCGCCGAAATAAAGTGCGATGCCTGCGCTGAACGCGACCGGCACCCACGGCAGCAAGCGCCCGGGACCCGCCTCGGCGCGCGCCCATGCCCTCAGCCTGGCGCCGAGCGAGGACCAGACGTCGAAACCTGCACCAGCGTAACCGCCCGCCGCGGCCCGTCCACCCGACGGCCACGTGCCAGCGATTCCCCCGGCGACCCCTTGCGTGTGGCGTGGCGGCTCGTTCCGCGCGGCCATCCGTTACACCTGACGATACCCTGTACGATCTCAGGCTACCGGAAGATGTTACCGCCCGAACAGCGGAACAAATGCAGAATCCGCAACGAATTCTCGGCGCTTTTTCTCAGCCCTTGCCGACTTCCTTGGCGAAGGTATCGCGCAGGCCGATGGTGCGATTGAACACCAGCCGGTCCGGCGCGGACTCCTTGTCGCGCACGAAATAGCCTTGGCGTTCGAACTGCATCACGTCGGGCGAATTGGCTTCCGCGATCGCCGGCTCGATCCGCGCATCGTGCAGGATCTCCAGCGACTGCGGATTGAGATCGGCTGCGAAATTGGAGGCGTCCGGACTCGGATTGGCAAAGAGCTGGTTGTAGATGCGGATTTCTGCCGACCTCGACTGAGCGGCAGGCAGCCAATGCATGGTCGCCTTGACCTTGCGGCCATCGGGCGCGTTGCCGCCCTTGGTCAGGGGATCATAGGTGCAGCGCAGCTCCACCACCTCGCCGGCCGCGTTCCTGATCGCTTCGCGGCACTTGATGAAATAGGCGTAGCGCAGCCGCACTTCGGTGCCCGGTGAGAGGCGGAAGAACTTCTTCGGCGGGTTTTCCATGAAATCGTCGCGTTCGATATAGAGCTCGCGGCCAAAGGCGATTTTGCGGGTACCTTTTGCGGGATCGTCGGGGTGGTTGACCGCCTCGATCTCCTCGACCTCACCTTCCGGATAATTCTCAATCACCACTTTCAACGGCCGCAGCACCGCCATCCGCCGCAGCGAGGTCCGGTTCAGCTCCTCGCGGATGCAGAATTCGAGCATGCCGACGTCGACCACGCTGTTGGCCTTCGCCACCCCGATGCGCTTGATGAATTCGCGGATCGCGGCCGGCGGCACGCCGCGCCGCTTCAGTCCGGCCATGGTCGGCATGCGTGGATCGTCCCAGCCCGAGACGTGGCCGTCGCGCACGAGCTGCGTCAGGACCCGCTTCGACAGCAGCGTGTAGGTCAGATTGAGGCGGGCGAATTCGTACTGATGCGGCTTCGACGGCACCGGCAGCTTGTCGATCAGCCAGTCATAGAGCGGCCGGTGGTCCTCGAATTCCAGTGTGCAGATCGAATGCGTGATGCCCTCGATCGCGTCCGACTGGCCGTGCGCGTAGTCGTAGCTCGGATAGATCGACCATGCGTCGCCGGTGCGCGGATGATGCGCGTGCAGAATGCGGTAGAGCACGGGATCGCGCAGATTGATGTTACCGGAGGCCATGTCGATCTTGGCACGCAGTACGCGCGCACCGTTCGGGAATTCGCCTGCCTTCATGCGGCGGAACAGATCCAGGTTCTCCTCGATCGTGCGCTCCCGGAACGGGCTGTGCTTGCCGGGCTCGGTCAGCGTGCCGCGAGTGGCGCGGATATCCTCCTGCGACTGGTCGTCGACATAGGCAAGCCCATCGCGAATCAGACCCTCCGCCCATTCATACAGGCGGTCGAAATAATCCGAAGCATAGAACAGGTTGTTGCCCCAGTCGTAGCCCAGCCAATGCACGTCGGCCTGGATGGAATCGATGTATTCCTGCTCTTCCTTGGTCGGATTGGTGTCGTCGAAACGCAGATGGCAGCGTCCGCCAAACTCCTGCGCGACACCGAAATTCAGCCCGATCGACTTGGCGTGGCCGATATGCAGATAGCCGTTCGGCTCCGGCGGGAACCGGGTCACGATCACCTTCTGCCTGCCCGCGTCGAGATCGGCCTGGATGATATCGCGAATGAAATCGCGCCCCGCCGCTGCCGTCACCGTGTCTGTCGCCATTCCCTGATCCTGTCCAGAGGTCAGCAGCCGTTCTGCCAAATTCGCCCGACGCCGCCAAGTCTGCCTGCAAGCTTCGCTTGATCCAGGCGAGGCTTTAGTTATGCACCGTACCTGCTATACACCACCGCCCGATCCGCATAACACCCGCGTCCCTCATGGCTGATTCCATCGTCACCCGCTTTGCGCCCTCCCCGACCGGCTTTCTCCATATCGGAGGCGCCCGGACGGCGCTGTTCAACTGGCTCTATGCGCGCGGACGCGGCGGCAAGATGCTGTTGCGGATCGAAGACACCGACCGGGAACGCTCGACCAAAGCCGCCATCGAAGCCATCCTGGACGGACTGAGATGGCTCGAGCTCGATTGGGACGGCGACGTCATCTACCAGTTCAGCCGCGCCGCGCGCCATCGCGAGGTGGCCGAGCAGTTGCTTGCCGACGGCAAGGCCTATCGCTGCTATGCCACGCAATCGGAACTGACGGCAATGCGGGAAAAAGCCCGCGCCGAGGGCCGCACCCGGCTCTATGACGGCATGTGGCGGGATCGCGATCCCGCGGAGGCGCCCGGCGGGATCAAGCCGACAGTCCGGCTCCGCGCGCCGCAGACCGGCGAGACGGTGATCGAGGACCAGGTGCAGGGGCGCGTGGTCTGGCAGAACGAGAACCTCGACGACCTCGTGCTGCTGCGTGGCGACGGCACGCCGACCTACATGCTCGCGGTCGTGGTCGACGACCACGACATGGACGTCACCCACATCATCCGCGGCGACGATCATCTGATCAATGCCGCCCGCCAGACGCAGATCTACGACGCGCTGGGCTGGTCTGTGCCGAGCATGTCGCATATCCCGCTGATCCATGGTCCGGACGGCTCCAAACTGTCGAAGCGCCACGGCGCGCTTGGGGTCGATGCCTACCGCGCCATGGGATACCTTCCGGCCGCGGTGCGGAATTATCTGGTCCGGCTCGGCTGGAGCCACGGCGACCAGGAGATCTTCTCCACCGAGGAAATGATCGCGGCGTTCGACCTGCCCGCGATCGGCCGCTCGGCGGCGCGGTTCGATTTCGCCAAGCTGGAAAATCTCAACGGCCATTATATTCGCCATGCCGACGATCAGGCGCTGGTGACGATGTTCGAGAGCGTACTCAAATATGTTCCCAATGGGGCGGAGCTGGCGGCGAAGCTCAATGACGCAACTCGCTCGCAATTGCTGCAGGCGATGCCGAGCCTGAAGGAACGCGCCAAGACCCTGATCGAGCTGATCGACGGCGCCTACTTCATCTTCGCCGACCGGCCGCTGCATATCGAGCCGAAGGCTTTGGCCCTGCTGACGCCGGAAAACCGCGGGCTGATCGGCAGACTTCGCGCGGCGCTGGAGATGGCCGCGCCCTGGAGCGGGGCAACCACCGAGGCCGCGATGCGGACCTTCGCCGAGCAGAACAACATCAAACTCGGCGCGGTGGCCCAGCCGCTCCGCGCGGCCCTGACCGGCCGCACCACCTCTCCGGGAATTTTCGACGTGCTGGCGGTATTGGGACGGGATGAATGCCTGGCGCGACTTGCCGACCAAGCCTCCCCTGATCAAGCCTCCGCCTAAAGGCGGCATGACCGCCGGCGCCGCCATCTTGCAGCGCACATTGCAATAATATACCCATTTATGAAAGTGCTCCTTTCAATACCCGGCTCCCGAGGCGATCTGTTCGTTAGGGCGCACGGAGCGCATGTTCCACAAGGATTTCATCGGGGACTGCAACGATGGACGCAACATCAACGACAAAAACCGCGACGCTGACCGTCGGCAACAAGACCTACGATTTCCCCATTCTGAGCGGCACCATCGGGCCTGACGTCATCGACATCGCCAAGCTCTACGCCCAGTCCGGCATGTTCACCTACGACCCGGGCTTCACCTCGACCGGCAGCTGCCAGTCGAAGATCACCTATATCGACGGCGATGCCGGCATTCTCGAATATCGCGGCTATCCGATCGAGCAGCTTGCCGAGCACGGCGACTTCCTCGAAACCTGCTACCTCCTGCTCTACGGCGAGCTGCCGACTCCCGAGCAGAAAAAGGACTTCGACTTTCGCGTGACGCATCACACTATGGTGCACGAGCAGATGGCCCGCTTCTTCCAGGGCTTTCGCCGCGATGCCCATCCGATGGCGATAATGGTGGCCGCAGTCGGCGCATTGGCCGCGTTCTATCACGACTCCACCGACATCAACGACCCGACCCAGCGCATGATCGCATCGATGCGCATGATCGCGAAAATTCCGACCCTGGCGGCGATGGCCTACAAATACACCGTCGGCCAGCCGTTCATCTATCCGAAGAACTCGCTGGGGTTCGCCGAGAACTTCCTGCACATGTGCTTCGCGGTGCCCTGCGAGGAATACAAGGTCAATCCAGTCCTGGCGGACGCGCTCGAGAAGATATTCATCCTGCACGCCGACCATGAGCAGAATGCTTCGACCTCGACGGTGCGGATCGCCGGCTCGTCCGGCGCCAACCCGTTCGCCTGCATCGCCGCCGGCATCGCCTGCCTCTGGGGCCCGGCGCATGGCGGCGCCAACGAAGCTGCGCTGAACATGCTCTACGGCATCGGTTCGGTCGAGCACATTCCCGACTTCATCACGCGGGTCAAGGACAAGAACAGCGACGTCCGCCTGATGGGCTTCGGCCACCGCGTCTACAAGAACTACGA
>NZ_JBAURI010001213.1:0-3438 GCF_049581145.1 Bradyrhizobium sp. | reverse complement strand
TACCGGCTTTCGATGACGTGATGATCTCTTATAGTCTGTCGATGATCCCGGACTGGCGTCGCGTACTGCAAGCTGGCGTGAGCCGATTGAAACCGGATGGCCGCCTGCATGTGGTCGATTTCGGCAGCCAGGAACGTTTGCCGGCGATCGCCCGCGTTTTGCTGCGGCGCTGGCTTGCAGTATTCGAGGTCACGCCGCGTGACGATCTCGAGCAGGAAATGTCGGCGCTCGCCAGCACGCTCGGCGCCGAATTGAAATTCGAGCGCCCGTTCCGCGGCTACGCCCAATATGCCGTGCTGACGTGTCCGGCCGGACGGGGTGCGCCAAGGAGAGCGCGATGACCGGCTGGATCGCGCTGCTGGGAGCGGGCCTGCTCGAAGTCGGCTGGGCGCTTGGTCTGAAATATTCGGAGGGGTTGACCAGATTCTGGCCCACACTGGCTACCGCGGTCGCTATCGTGCTCAGTTTCGCCTTGATGGCGTTTGCACTACGGTCGCTGCCGTTTGGCACCGCGTATGCGGTATGGACCGGGATCGGCGCCGTCGGCAGTATCCTCGTCGGAATGCTGCTCTATAGCGAGCCGACCGATCCCGTTCGCATCGTCTGCCTCACGCTGATCGTCGCCGGCATGATCGGGCTCAAGCTCAACTCGCCGGTTTGAGATTTCGGACTGCTCGGCGTGCAACGCTTTCGCACGCAGGATCCGCAGCGCCTCGACGGCGCCGAACAGCACAAGCGCGATCGACAGCGGCAGGAAGTGGTACAGGAAGCGGAACATCAAGAGCGCGGCGAGCAAAAGCTCGCGGTCTTCGTTGCCTAGTCCGATCAGGATGGTGGCATCGAACACGCCCAGTCCCGCCGGCGCATGGCTGGCAAAGCCCAGCAATGTGGCCGCGATGAAGACCACCATCAGGCGAAACAGTCCGATCTCCAGACCGGACGGCAACAGCACATACATCGCAAGCGCAGCGGCCGTGAGATCGAGCAACCCGACCACGATCTGCAACAGCACCAGAGGGCCGGATGGAAGCCGCACCAGCCAGCCACTCCTGCCGATACTTCTCGGAACCAGCCAGCTCCAAGTGAGGAAAGTCCCGACACCGAACAGCAGCGCCAGCGCCAGCAGCCGATTGATTCCAGACGAAAGATGATCGATGATGCTGAGTGACGCAGGGTCGTACAGCAGGCTGAAGCCGAGGGCCGTCATGTTGCCAAGCCAGAACGTCAGCCCAGTGAGAAAGCAGATGTTCGCTACGCCCGTTGTCCCCACGCCATTGCCGGAATAGATCCGATAACGGATCAGCGGCGATATCAGCGCCACGGCGCCGATCCCGTGGGCGATCGGATAGCTGGTGAAGCTCGCCAGTGCCGCAACGCGGTAAGGAACATCCTTGCGCCCCATCGTATGCAGCGCCAGCCAGTCATACAGCGTGATGCTGGCATAGGAGGCCGTCACCAGCATCAATGCCAGCACGATGACACTGAAGTGAGTTCCGCGAATGATCGCGAAGACTTGACCGTAGTCGACGTTCTTGAGCGCATGGGTAAGGGCAAATACGGCACCAGCGCCAATGGCAATGCTGAGAACGAAGCCGAGGCCCTTCAGCCGGACACTGCCGCCGAGCTTTTTCCTTAAAAAATCTGTTTTCAGGGGCTATATCCGTTCATAGATAAGCGGTGCGCTCGGAGCCCGCCGATTCGAGCCAATCGACTGGCTGGTGTGACATGTTGATGTGACAGTTGCGTAACCCATCGTGCTGGTTTTGCAAGAGAAAGTGATCTTAAGCCTCTGGGGATAAACCGGAATCCGGACCCTTTGGTGTCGCACGTCATTCACGCAGTCTCGCTAACAAACGCGCGACATTCCTGAAGCCCTCGAGGCCGCATGAACGCCGAACTCGACTACGATCTCACGCTGGATCAATGGGAAACGCTGAAGGCGCTTCGCATCCCCGCACCCCAGCGCCGTGCCCCGAGCAGATTCGTTCTCGAACAACTCGTCGCACTCGGCCTCGCTGGCATGATCGACGACGTCCCCTGCATCACGCCTTGGGGACGCAAGGTTCTGATCAGGGGTTCGTCGCGGCTGCTGTTGGACGTCGCAGCCTGAGCGATTCCGTCGTGACGGCCATTCAATGGCTTCTGCGGTATCATCAGCGTGATTGTTGGAGTAGACGTTCGCTCGGCCGTGATGCGACATCAGGTCCATTCCTCGCGGTCTCGCACAACACCGACGCTCCATGAGCGCCGCGAGAAGCTGCAGGCGTAATCGACCAATGCGCGCTTGGCGGGAACTGTACGCCAGTCCGCCATATCAGCGCGGTATCATTATCCTACAACTAACAACTCTTCAGAGGAGATGCGGTATGCGATTGCATGCAGATGGCATCGACCTCGTCGTCTACGATGCGCGGTGCGAACGCCACCATCGACGGCTGATCACATGTCTGTTGAGACTCGCGAACAAAGGCCGCGGCATAACGAGCCAATGTTGTCATTGAAATTGTTGTCATTGAAATTTCACGGAACGACAGACCTGTCGCGCTCTTGTCTGGGTGCCCTCCGACAACGAAATGGATCCTTGTCGGGAATGTCCGACGACGGAGACAAAAATGAAATCGCGTACCAAACTCATCGCCATCGCAACGTTGGCGTTTACCGCCGCGTCACTCTTTGTAGCTGGCTCGGTGACGCCGGCGTCAGCGGCCAATGCGTTGGCAGCCAACGCCAAGAAAAATTATTGCCTGAGTCCGGCAAGCGGTGGAGCGAGCTGCGGCTTTGTCAGCATGGAGCAATGCTGGGAGACGATGCGCGGCCGCAACGGCTGGTGCTCGGAAGCCGTTGATTGGTCGAGATATCCCGAACGAAGCTTCGCCTACGCCCCGCGCGGCGGCAAATTGACTGCGACTGACAGAGACCTCGAAGAACTTTACAAGAAGGACATGCCGGTCAAGGGCGTCGGGAACGAATAGGCCCATTCCAATAGGCCAAGTCTCAATAGGGACCAATCTCGATAGAAGAGGCGTCTCACCACATCGTCAGGCGCGCGCGTTCTGGCCACTCCCGATCATATGGCTCGCCGCCGACCCGGTTATCGCTCATCTCGGCGAGAATCTGGCCCGGCGTCGGCAGCATCCTGGGATCGACCCGCTTGTCGGGATTCCAGAGATCGGAGCGAACGATGGCGCGCGCGCACTGGAAGTAGATCTCGTCCACCGTCATGATGATCGCCGTACGCGGCATCTTGCCCTCGACCTTGAACGAGGCCAGCAGGTCGGCATCCGCCGAGACCTGCGCGCGGCCGTTGACGCGCAGCGTGTTGCCGGAGCCAGGAATCAGAAACAGCAACGCCACGCGGGGATCGCGAACGATGTTACGCTGCGAATCGATCCGGTTGTTGCCACGGCGATCCGGCATCATCAGCGTTTTGTCATCATG
>NZ_JBAURI010001212.1:0-4290 GCF_049581145.1 Bradyrhizobium sp. | reverse complement strand
CGCAGCGGTCGCGAAACGCGCAGCCGGCAAAGCCGGCCGCGATCCGCGGCACCACGCCCGGAATGCTGCCGAGCGGCTGGCCCGCCCGGGTCTTGCCGGGGATCGGGATGCAGTCGAGCAGGCCGCGGGTATAGGGATGGGTGGGCGCGGCAAAAACATCGGCCACGGCTCCGGTTTCGACGACCTCGCCGGCATACATCACCGAGACGCGCTGGCCGATCCGCGCCACCACGCCGAGATCATGGGTGATCAGCAGCAGGGCGAGCCCGAGCTCCCGCTGCAGCTTCTGCAGCAGCCGCAGGATCTGCGCCTGTACCGTGACATCGAGCGCCGTGGTCGGCTCGTCGGCGATCAGCAGTTCCGGATCGCACATCAGTGCCATCGCGATCATGATGCGCTGGCGCAGGCCGCCGGAGAGCTGATGCGGATGCTGCGCGAGCCGCATGCCCGGCGCGGCGATGCCGACCCGCGCCAGCAGTTCGGCCGCCCGGTCCAAGGCCTGCCGCCGCGAGGCGCCGCGATGCCGCAGCAGCACCTCCGCCATCTGCGAGCCGATGGTGTAGGCTGGGTTCAGGCTGGTCATCGGCTCCTGGAAGATCATCGCGATCTTGTCGCCCCGCAGCCGCGCGATCCGGCGCTCGGACAGGCCGAGCAGGTCCTGGCCCTGAAAGCGGATGTGATCGGCGCTGCGGGTGGCGCCGCGCGGCAAGAGATTCATCACCGACAGCGCCGAGACCGATTTGCCGCAGCCGGACTCGCCAACCAGGCAATGGGTCTCGCCATGGCCCACCGTCAGCGACACGCCCCGCACCGCGTCCATTTGCCGGCCAAAGCCGACGCGGAGGTTGCCGATATCGAGAACGGGATCGGGCATGGCGGACGCAGCGCTCACGAATCCGCCCGCAGCATGTCGCGCAGCCCGTCGCCCAGGAGGTTGATGCCGAGCACCAGCACGAACAGCGCCACGCCTGGTGTCACGATCACCCAGGGACTGAAGAACATGTATTCCTTGGCCTCGGCGATCATCAGTCCCCAGCTCGGCAAGGGCTGTGGCACGCCGAGGCCGAGAAACGACAGTGACGCCTCGAGCAGGATCGCCAGCGCCATTTCCAGGGTCGCCACGACCAGCAGATGATGGGCGATATTGGGCAGCACCTCGCGCGCCAGAACGCGCAGCGGCGAGGCGCCGGCGGCTTGCGCTGCGGCGATATAGTCGAGATTGCGCACCTGCAGGGTGGTGGTGCGCGCCACCACGGCGAAGCGTTCCCACAACAACAGCCCGAGCGTCAGGATCACGACGAGAAGCGAGCTGCCGACCAGCGCCACCACCGTCAGGGCCACCAGGATCAGCGGGATCGACAGCCGGCAGGTGATCAGGAACATCACGAATTCGTCGGTGCGGCCGCCATAGAAGCCGCCGACGACGCCCAAGGTAATGCCGATGGCGCCGGATACGATGACGGTGAACACGCCGATCATCAGCGAAATCCGGGTGCCGTAGATCAGCCGCGACAGGTAATCGCGCCCGATCTGGTCGGTGCCCAACAGATGCGCGGGCTGGCCCCCTTCCATCCAAACCGGCGGGATCAGGCGTGAGCCCAGATCCTGCGCGAAGGGATCATGAGGCGTCAGCACCGGCGCAAAGATCGCGACCAGCAGTGCGGCGGCCACGATCGCGGCTCCCAACAGCGCCGAGACCCGGCGAAACGCGGTCCGGCGCGGGCGCGGGTTGACCGCGAGATCGACGATCGTCATCCCCGCAGCCTCCGTCATCCGCGCCGGCCCTTGTTCACGAGCGCAGCCTTGTTCACGAGCGCAGCCTTGGATCGAGCAGCGCGTTGGCCATGTCCGCGAGCAAAGTGAGGGCGATGTAGATCACGGCCAGGAACAGCACCACGGCCTGGATCACCGGAAAATCGTTCTTGCTGATCGATTCCCAGGCGAGATAGCCGACCCCGGGCAGCGCAAACACAGACTCGGTCACCACCGAGCCGCCCAGCATGAAGCCGAGCTGCACCGCCGCGATCGAGACCACCGGCATCGCGGCATTGCGCAGCGCATGCTTCAGGATGATCGACGCCCGGCTCAGCCCCTTGGCGCGGGCGGTACGGATATAATCCGCCGCCAGCGCGTCGATCATGCCGGAACGGGTCAGCCGCATCAGGGCCGGGATCGCCGAAAACGCCAGCACGATGCCGGGCAGGATGTAGCCCTGCCAGCTCTCGACGCCCGAGATCGGCAGCCATTGCAGGTCGAGGCCGAACAGCACGATCAGGATCAGGCCGAACCAGAAGCCGGGCAGGGCCTGGCCGAGCACGGCGACCATCATCAGGCCGCGGTCCCACACCGTACCTTCATGCATCGCGGCCAGGATGCCGAGCGGCAGCGCGACCAAAAGCGCGATCACCAGTCCGGTCAGCCCCAGCGTCAGGGTGACGGGCAGCCGGTCGCGGATCAGGTCCCAGACCGGGGCATGGTAGAGGAAGGACTGGCCGAGATCGCCGCGGGCGGCGTGGCCGGCCCAATCGAAGAACTGCACCACCAGCGGCCGGTCCAGCCCGTAATTCCTGGTGATGATCGCGATATCCTGCGCGCTGGCGTTCGGCCCCGCGATGGAGGCGGCCAGATCGCCGGACAGCCGCGTCAGCACGAAGCTTGCGACCAGCACAGTGAAGCACACCAGCGCGGCCAGCCGGAGTCTGCGGAGCAAGAACAGCATCATTCCCGGCCAGTTCGACCACGCGCCGCGCTCCCGCGCAAGGCCGAGATTCTTGCGGAGAGATTGCTCCCGGGGCACCCCCATCCCCGGCCCTTCCCCCCAAAGGGGGAAGGGGGCGGAGAGAGCGGCCTTGCGGCGACAAGCCGGGCGACAAAACTCGGCCCACTGCCTACATGTCGTCGGCGTCGATGAAGCGCCTTCAAAGCCACGCGGCACACCGCGCGGGCTCCCTCCCCCCTTGAGGGGGAGGGCGGGGTGGGGGGCGCCGCGGGAGTGATTTCTCCGGAGATCGCGGTGCGCTGGCGCTGGCGGCCGGAGAGCCCTGACGCCGCGTTCGCCGTACCCGGCCGCTCGTTCTGGCCTTTCGTCGTTCGTTCGATCCAGCCCAGCTTGCCGCAGCTGGCGGTCAAGGCTTGAACGGACAAACCATGGTCAGGTTGAGGAGCGTCGGTGCCTTATCCGCGCCGTTGGCGTACTCCCACTCCAGGCGAATTTCGTGCTGGCCAGCATTGGCGGCGCTTTGGTCATGCTGGATGATGTTGGTTATCATGGGGATCGGAGGCTCCGAGTTGAAGCATTTCCGAACACAGGCATCGAGCAGCGCGCATCTTGTCAGGGGGACGACGTTAGGCTCATCGTTGGACAGCGGCGCGGTGTTGGGTTGCGCGGTGAGCTGCACGCGAGCTCGGCCCTTCTCCTTGTGCCAGTATTTCGCGCTTGCGTTCGGCCATTTGTTCTCGGGCGTCAAAATCAGGTGATACTGACCATATTCCAACGTCTGGATGTCGATCTGGTCGGATGCCTTCAGGATCTCCACGCTCTTCTTCATATTCTCCAAAGGATAGTAATTGCTATTCATCAGATCCTTAAATTGCTGACCGTTGTATACTCTTCCACCCATCGTTCTATCCTCGGAAATGAATGGCTGCTGTTGGAAATCTGCGGCTTTGCGGAGCCTGTTGATTGGGCAAATCTTCCGGGCGCGTCTTCCGTGAGGAGGATGCGCGGCGCTTCTTTTTCGCTTGGCTTCGAGGCAAACTACCATTCAGGATTGCGTTTCGTCCAGAGGGATATCCGTTTGCGGAGTTTCCCCACAAAGGGTCGTTGCGACTCTCATTGCTAAGCAACTTGCCATGGGCAATCTTATGACGAACTGCCGGCAGGTCGACTGACAAGGCCGCCGTGACCTTTGAAGGCGCAGGAATGCATTGCTTTGCGTGTCAATCGACGATCGATCCGGGCGACGCTTGGTGCTCGCAATGCGGGGCGGCGGTGCGCCAGGACTTCGATCCCGATGGCGAGCGAAGATTTGTGACGATTCTTCGTGCCGACGTGATCGATTCCACAGGCCTCGTCGCCGAACTGGACCCGGAACAGGCGGTCTCACGGCTGGAGCCGGCCTTGGCTGCCATGCGAGGCGCGGTGCGTCAGTTCGGCGGCATCGTCAGCAAAGAGCTCGGCGATGGTTTGGCCGCGGTATTCGGCGCCCCGATCGCGGATGACAACCATGCGCCGCTGGCCTGCCATGCGGCCCTCGAACTCGTTCGGCGCGTCGCAGGTCTGGGCGATGC
>NZ_JBAURI010001211.1:0-2636 GCF_049581145.1 Bradyrhizobium sp. | reverse complement strand
GCTCTATATCGACCGTCACCTCGTCCATGAGGTGACCTCGCCGCAGGCCTTCGAGGGCTTGCGCGCCACCGGCCGCAAGGTGCGCGCGCCGGAGAAGACGCTGGCCGTCGTCGACCACAACATCCCGACCACCGATCGCTCGAAGCCCAATCCCGATCCTGAAAGCATCGAGCAGATGCGGGTGATGGCCGACAACGCCAAGGAATTCGGCATCGAATATTATAACGAATTCGATAAGCGCCAGGGCATCGTGCACGTGATCGGCCCCGAGCAGGGCTTCACCCTGCCCGGCACCACCATCGTCTGCGGCGACAGCCACACCTCGACCCATGGCGCATTCGGCGCGCTGGCGCACGGCATCGGCACTTCCGAAGTCGAGCATGTGCTGGCGACCCAGACGCTGATCCAGAAGAAGGCCAAGAACATGCGCGCGACCGTCGACGGCAAATTGCCGGACGGCGTCACCGGCAAGGACATCATCCTCGCCATCATCGGCGAGATCGGCACCGCCGGCGGCACCGGCTATGTGCTGGAATATGCCGGCGAGGCCATCCGCGCGTTGTCGATGGAAGGCCGCATGACGGTCTGCAACATGTCGATCGAAGGCGGCGCCCGCGCCGGCCTGGTCGCGCCCGACCAGAAGGCGTTCGACTTCCTGCGCGGCCGGCCGAAATCGCCGAAGGGCGAAGCCTGGGACGCAGCGATGCGTTACTGGGAAACGCTGCGCTCCGACGACGGCGCGCATTTCGATCATGAAATCCGGCTCGACGCAGCAAAGCTGCCGCCGATCGTGACCTGGGGCACCTCGCCCGAGGACGTGGTGTCGATCACCGGTGCCGTGCCCGATCCCGAGCAGATCGCCGACGAGGCCAAGCGGGTCTCGAAGCATCGCGCGCTGAACTACATGGGTCTGAAGGCCGGCACAAAAATCACCGACATCAAGCTCGATCGCGTCTTCATCGGCTCCTGCACCAATGGCCGCATCGAGGATCTGCGCGCTGCCGCCAAGATCGCCGAGGGCAAGACCGTCAACGCCAACGTCAACGCGATGGTGGTGCCGGGCTCGGGCATCGTGAAGGAGCAGGCGGAATCCGAAGGTCTCGACAAGATCTTCATCAAGGCCGGCTTCGAATGGCGCGAGCCGGGCTGCTCGATGTGCCTGGCCATGAACCCCGACAAGCTGAAGCCGGA
The DNA here is from genome assembly GCF_049581145.1 of Bradyrhizobium sp. Taxonomy (GTDB): domain Bacteria; phylum Pseudomonadota; class Alphaproteobacteria; order Rhizobiales; family Xanthobacteraceae; genus Bradyrhizobium. The sequence goes on along the minus strand of NZ_JBAURI010001211.1, from coordinate 1,445 downwards.
AGAACGCTGCGCTTCGACATCGAACCGCAACTTCGAGGGGCGCCAGGGTTTCAAGGGCCGCACCCATCTGGTCTCGCCGGCGATGGCCGCGGCCGCCGCGATCGCCGGACACTTTGTCGATGTGAGGGAGTGGCGGTAACGCTTCAACCTCGAAGCACTTCGACAACAACTCCTTAATGAAGAGAGCGCAGACTTCCTACGCGCTCGAGCATGATCCGGAAAGTGGGCGCCGGTTTTCCGAAGGATCGCGCTCAAAAATATTCTGGCGCGTGCTGACGAAGTCGTCGCGCGCCAGCCGTTTCTCGGAGAGCCAGCCTTGGCCAGCAAACCGGAATATGTCGACTTGATCGGTGCGGCGACGCGCCAGCACTGGCGCCGTGCCAGCCTCGCCGGCCGCGAGACCAAGGTCGTGGACAACGGCCGTCTCTCCAATTGGCCGCCCGCCTACTTCGAAAAGTGGCGGCTGGAGAACCTGACGCCATGGAAGCTGTCGCTGAGGTCCTGGAAATTCAAGGACTGGGCCTGAGAGCGACGCGCGACGAGCAGACCGGGGAAGCTTGAAAGCCATTGAAAATGGGCGCCCGATGAGGCGCCCATTTTCATTTCGTCCTCAGCTCCTGCAGTGGTCCTCTTCAGTCGTGCCGGTGGTGATGGTGCCAATGATGCCAGCGGTGCCAGTAGTGCCGATGGCGATGCCAGCAGATGTGGCGCGGACCGTAAGCCGTCCAGACGAGGCGGCAAGCCGGATAATAGGGATAGTCGTCATAGGGGTAGTAATAGCCGCCGAAGACATGGCGGTGAAAATGCCCGACGCGGAAGCCGCCATGATGGAAGCCGCCGACATGCATGCCGCCGCCGTGCCAGCGACCACCGCCGCCACCAAAGTGCATACCGCCGCCGTGGAAGCCTCTGCCGCCGAAGTGCATGCCGCCCCCGCCGCCATGGAAGCCGCCGCCACCGTGGCCCCCGCCACCGCCGCCATGGCCACCACCGCCATGAACTTCAGTCACGATGGCTCCGGACGCGGATGTCGCGGCAGGCGAACCGCTCGGGGTGATCAACGACATGGCGTTGGCGCGTTGGGCCGGCGCCGCTGCCAGCATCAACGCCGCAGCCGCGGCAAAGCCGAGGCAACGGACAAGGCCGCGCCCCGGATAGGCAATCCTCGTCATGTCCACAATCTCCTTGAATGAGCGACGGAAAGCGCACGGCGCCATGATGGCCCGACTGCCGCGCATGTCCATTGATGTCCGCTTTCGCAATGAAATTAGAGACGGCGAACTGAACGCGGCATGAATGTCGCGCGACGCGACCGCGCGCGCGCGACCACGGGAGCAAGTCGCCGTCGCGACTATGGTGGTCGCAGGCCGATATTCCGCGCTTGCGAGTACAACGGATTTCTCGGCCGTCGCGAACCGCGACACGGCGCTCGAACACAAAACGGG
>NZ_JBAURI010001210.1:0-1863 GCF_049581145.1 Bradyrhizobium sp. | reverse complement strand
GATCTGATGCTCACGATGCGCTCATCCTATACCCCCTCTTACCCTCGCTCGTCGATCTGGCGCGACAGGATGGCGGAAAATTCATCAGCGAAGCCCTCGAGCCGCTGCGCCTGGCGGTTCACCTCGGAGGCGAACTTATTATAGAAGATCGTCGCGGGGATTGCGGCAATTAGACCGATGGCCGTGGCAAACAGCGCCTCCGCGATGCCGGGGGCAACCACCGCAAGCGAGGTGTTCTTGGACGCGGCGATCGACTGGAAGCTCGACATGATGCCCCAGACCGTACCGAACAAGCCGACAAAGGGACCTGCCGAGCCAACGGTTGCCAGCACCAGAAGCCGCCGCTCCAGCCGCTCGACTTCGCGCGCGATCGAGACGTTCATGACCTTGTCGATCCGCATCTGCAATCCGGCAAAGGAGCGCGCGTGGCTCTCGAACGAACGTTTCCACTCGCGCATGGCGGCGACGAAACATGCCGCCATCGATTGCGTCGGCTTGGCCGACAGCGCGCGGTAGAGTTCCTCGATCGATTCACCCGACCAGAAAGCCTGTTCGAAGCGGTCCATCGAACGCCGCGTGCGCGAGTATAGAAAAATCTTGTCGATCGCGATCGCCCAGACCCAGACCGAGCAGGACAACAGCCCCAGCATGACGCCCTTCACGATCCAGTGAGCCTGCAGGAACAGCGCGATCAGCGATACGTCGGCGGATGGCAGCGGCAAAGCTGCCTGAGCCACGTCGGCCGGATTCATAAGCGGTATCCTCTCAACGCAAGAGTCCCAAGTCCTCCGGGAGCAATTGGCCGCCGGTTTTACGCCTGCGCGATTCGGCAAGGCGGTAAGCCTGCACGAGAGATCCTGGTTTGGTCGCATGGGAGGCCCGCCGAAGCCTTGGGCCCTGCATCCCCTGTCAACATGTCAAAACGAGGGCTATTCGTGCGACTTTACGCCTCCCACCAAAGGCCGGGCACAGTTAAAATGTGGTTACCAAAGAACAATTTGGCTGCCTGAAATGCAGGCGGGTCAACCCTTTGTGGGCTCTGGAACCCCGCGAAAGACCGACAAAACAAACCGCCCGCCTGCGGGGACACGCAGGCGGGCGGCTGGTTGCCATCAGGATTGCGGGGGCATTGTACCTGAAGGCCTTACTCCCAAAATTCGTGGTCAGCGCGAAGTCTAGCTTTGCGGCTGGTCCGCTGGCGGAGTCGGACGCTGACGGTGCTGCGACATGAACGCGTCGAACTCTTCCTTGTCCTTGGCGTGGCGCAGGCGGCTGAGGAATTCGTGAAATTCCTTCTGCTCGTCCTCCAGGCGCCGCAGCGTTTCCATGCGGTATTCGTCAAACGCGCGATTGCCGCTGCCGGAGGGCGGACCGAAGCCGAAGCCACGGCGCTCCATGCGGTCGCGCATCCGCTCCATCTTCCACTGCATCCGCTCCATGCGGTTCTGCCAGCGATCTCCATTGCTCCAGCAACTCATCTTTCTGCTCCCGAGTGTGAAAAAGAGAAGGGCAAGTCCGATCGGCCACCAGATCAGGAAGCCGACGATGGTCACCGCGATCCAACCCGGGTGCCAAGGGGTATCGAGCATATGCGGCCGATAGGATTGTTCCGCGGGGCCGCGCCATCGATTGACATCTGCGCTGTAGGCCATCTGCCTCTCTCCATCACGGCATCATGCCGTTGTGAATGTAAATAACATTTACATAGCTAGCTCATCCGGCTTGGTTGTCAAGCCGGTGGCATCGCATGCTTGCCGATTTATTTTTGGAATTTTATTTCGGCAATTTTATTTGGGTTTGCCCCAGGGACCAGCCGGCTGGTCATCGCCCGGCGGCGGCGCGGAACTGCGCTCGGTCGAGAAG
>NZ_JBAURI010001209.1:0-1677 GCF_049581145.1 Bradyrhizobium sp. | reverse complement strand
AACCTCGACGCGGGCGAAAAGGACTACCAGCAAGCCCTCAAGCTGCAACCCAACTCTCCAGACGCCAAGATCGGCATGGCCAACGTCCTCACCGAAAGAGGAGACCCCGCCGCCGCCGCCCCACTCCTCGAGCAGGTGATTGCCGCCGATCCCTCCAACTACCTCGCGCACTTTCGTCTCAGCACGGTCTACCGCAAACTGCACCGCCCCGAGGACGTCAAGCGCGAGCTCGACGCCTACACCAAGTACAAAGACATGCACGAGAAGTTGACCAGCATCTACAAGACCCTCGACTCTCCCGACAAGACTCCGGGGAAATAACGTGCGCCCCCTGCGTCACCCAACACTCGCCGTGATCGCTGGCCTGCTCCTCGGCACTCTGCCATGCGCTTCCGCATTCGCGCAGAGCCACGCCACCGCGCATCCGCCCACCTCCGCGCCCCAGTCCATCGACGTCCCGCAGCTCGTCGACATCACCGCCTCCACCAAAATTCAATTCGAACACCTCTCCAGCTCCGACCAGAAATACATCGTCGAATCCATGAGCGGCGGCGTAGCCCTCATCGACTACGACAACGACGGCTACCCCGACATCTACTTCACCAACGCCCCCAGCGTCGCCATGGCCCTCGCCGGCAAGAAGGCCCGCAGCGCCCTCTACCACAACAACCGCGACGGCACTTTTACTGACGTCACCGACAAGGCAGGCGTCGGCTATCCCTGCTGGGCCATGGGCGCAGCCGTCGGCGACTTCAACAACGACGGTCTCCCCGACCTCATCGTCAGTTGCTTCGGCGGCGTAGTCCTCTATCGCAACAACGGCGACGGCACCTTCACCGACGTCACCAAGGCAGCCGGTCTCGACAGCGACAAAGGCTGGGCCACCGGCGCCGTCTTTGGTGACTACGACGCCGACGGCAACTCCGACCTCTTCGTCCCTCACTACGTCGACTTCAACATGAACGACCTCCCGCAATTCGGCTCGCAGGTCACCTGCAGATATCACAACGTCCCCGTGCAATGTGGCCCTCGAGGCCTCAAAGGTTCGCCCGACAACCTCTATCGCAACAACGGCGACGGCACCTTCACCGACGTCTCGAAAGCCGCAGGCGTAGACGACGCCAACCTCTTCTTCGGCCTTACCGCCGTCTGGTCCGACTTCGACAACGATGGCAAACTCGACCTCTTCGTGGCCAACGATGGAGAGCCCAATTACCTCTACCGCAACGATGGCAGCGGCCACTTCAAAGACATCGCCTTCGATAGCGGTGTCGCTGTCAGCGAAGAAGGTCTCGAGCAGGCCAACATGGGTGTTGCCGTCGGCGACTATCTCAACGACGGCAAGATGAGCATCGCCATCTCCCACTTCAGCGAGGAGTACGCCGCACTCTACCGCAACGACGGCAACCTCAACTTCACCGACGTCTCTCGTCAGGCCGGCATCGCTCAACCCAGCGTCCCCTACGTAGGCTGGGGCGACGCCTTTGTCGACCTCAACAACTCCGGCTGGCAGGACTTCATCCTCGTCAATGGCCACGTCTACCCGCAAGTCGACGACGCCAAAGCCGGCATCGCCTACAAGGAACCAAAGCTCGTCTACATCAACCAGCGCAACGGAACCTTCCGCGAAATGAGCGCTGCAACCGGCAAAGCCGTCCTCATCCCCCAGGTCAGTCG
>NZ_JBAURI010001208.1:0-1693 GCF_049581145.1 Bradyrhizobium sp. | reverse complement strand
CGTCATGATCCGACGCGGCCCGTTCAAATTCATTCATTCGCCTGCGGATCCTGATCAACTCTACGACCTCGTCCGTGATCCTGGCGAGCGCGACAATCTCGCGAAAGATCCGACGTGCGCGGGGCTGATTGCCGACTTTCGCGCCGAGGTCGCGAAACGTTGGGACATAGCCGAATTGGACGCCCGCGTGCGCGAGAGCCAGCGCCGGCGCCGGCTTGCCAACGCCGCGCTCAACAAGGGCGAGCCCCGCCCCTGGGATTTCCAGCCGTTCCGCGACGCGTCGAAGCAATACATGCGCAACAGCATGGATCTCGACGACCTCGAGGCGAAGGCGCGATTTCCCCGCATAGGCCGCCCTCCGAATTAGACCGCAGGAATCGGGCAGTCGCGCCGAATACGCGATGTTAGGCGTGTGTTCGAACGCGCACTTTCGGAGTTCGGCTATGACCGTTAGCGCACAGCGCTCGATGACGCTGCGCGAGTGGGGACTTCTGGCGCTGCTCTCGCTGCTGTGGGGCGGCTCCTTCTTCTTTGTCGGCGTGGCGGTGAGGGAGATTCCGCCGCTGACGCTTGTCGCGTTGCGGGTCGGCCTGGCGGCGGCCTTGCTCTGGGCGTGCGCGCTGCTGATCGGCGTTTCGCCGCCAAGGAGCATGAGGGCGGTCGCGGCTCTCGCCATCCTGGGTTTCGGGAACAGCGCCCTGCCCTTCGCGCTGATCGCCTGGGGACAGACCCATCTGCCAAGCGGCCTCGCCTCGATCCTCAATGCCGCGACGCCTCTCTTCACAGTCCTCGCGGCACATGTTCTCACGGAGGAAGAAAAACTCAGCAGGCTCAAACTGTTGGGAACCCTGGCGGGAATGGCGGGCGTCGCCTGGCTCATCGGGCCGGACCTGTTGTTGGGCGGCGGGACCATGCGGGGGTGGGCGGAACTCGCGGTTCTCGCGGCGGCATTGTGCTACGCCCTGTCCGCCATTTACGCCCGCCGCATGCGTTCTCTCGGCCTCAAGCCGATCGACGTCGCCGCCGGACAAGCAACGTCGGCGACCTTGTTTCTCGCGCCTCTTGCGCTCGTTATCGACAAGCCTTGGACCCTTCCCATGCCGAGCGGGCCGGCCGTCGCGTCGGTGGTCGCGATCGCTGCGTTTTCCACTGCGCTCGCCTTCATCGTCTACTTCCGTATTCTGGCCGGGGCCGGCGCGACCAACGTGCTGCTCGTGACGCTCCTGGTCCCTGTGACCTCGGTGCTGCTGGGGGCGTCGTTGCTCGACGAGCGACTGCTGACGCGCCAGTTCCTCGGGTTCGCTCTCATCGCGATCGGTCTTGCATTCATGGACGGCCGCCTGCCCCGCGCCCTGATCGGCGGACGCCATAACCCTAACCCGGCGTCGGGCGATTCCTCCCGGCTCCCCATCGGCCAGAAATCGCGCTAAGCTCTCGCGTCAAGAGGGTCGCGATGGCGATGGAGACCAAGAAGCCGATCGATCTGGCCGCCCGCGTCGCCGAACGGCGCGGCGGCCGCCGAACCTTCGACGCGACCGACAGCGCGTGGCGGCGCGAGACCTTTTGCCTGCCGCGGGGCGAAGCGCGTGATAAAGCGCGCGAATGGTTCGAGCGCTTCCCCAAGGCGGCCTATATGACCGAGATCGAATCCTGGCGCGAGCTCGCCGACGACCGGATCGAGTTCGTCATCCGC
>NZ_JBAURI010001207.1:0-12442 GCF_049581145.1 Bradyrhizobium sp. | reverse complement strand
GGTTGACCGACGCCTTTTCGAAAGCAACGGCGTACTTCGCGACGCCGACCTTGACCGGGGCCAGCAACGCCGCCAGGTTCGGAGGAAGGTTGCTGTTTTCGAGCTCGGATATCTGCTGCTGGGCTTTGCCGACGTTGGTCTTGAAGGTGTCCCGCCCTTTGGGATCGCGCGTTGCCAGCAGCCGCCAGTTCGCGACACGAACCAGCAGGACCTTGGACTCGAGTGAGCCGGCGGATGGCGCGAAAGCGGTCTCCTTGGCGGCGTCGACGAATTTCTGGACATCGGCGGCCATCGTGTCGCCATCGGTGAACAGCGAATCCTTGCCCGCGATGAACTGCCGGACCGCATCGCCGAGTGCCAGGCGCTTGGCCTTCAGTTCAACAACCGTCTTTTGAAGTTCCCTGTAGGCGGCCCGCCGCTCTTCCGAAGCGGTTTGCTGGAGGGAAATATCGAGCATGCCGGAGACGTCCGACAGCCGCTTCTCCGCTTCCGCGTAGGAAGGCCCGTCGTGATCGAATTGATAGCGCAGGATGGCGCGTCGCACCGCCTGCAGGTCGCTTGATATCTGCACGATGCGGATCGCATTTTGGGATTGCGCCGCCATCGCATCGATGCCGGCTGAGATCGTCCACAACTGCCAGACCCCGAAACCCGCCAGTACCGCGCCCAACAGCACAAGCGCGCCAAAGCCGGCATAAAGCCGGCCAGTGATTCGAACGTTGAAGATCGACATCAAGCTGGTCCTTCGAAGGAGGGTTTCGGTCTCGGGAGCCGCGGCAGCGCAAGTTTTGTCCTGGCGGGTGCATTCTTGCGCGCATCACACTACGCGACCAGGTGGCACTCACCGTTTCATTGGCGACTTAATCGGTGATGAAATACCAAGTCCGTGCCACTACGGTGCGGGCCTCTACCGGCTTGGTTCTCCGAGTCTGAAGGATGCCGGGTGAAGTCCGAAATGGGCCGGGCGGCGTGAAAACCCGCGGCCGGTTTGCGTGACCGGTCGGTCGAGCTTGTGTCTGCTGTCTCTCGACTGCGACCAATTCAGCGGCGGAAATTCGCGGGCGCCCGGGCCCACCGATACATGGGGATTACCGCAACGCCTCCAACCGTACTGCGTCACGACCGCTTGACCGGCTATCCGAATCGAGCACGTGATTTCCGCATGCTCCGTCTCGCATGACCTGCGTCGTCAACAAATTTGACGCTGTTTGCGAAAGGCGGCCCAGTTCGTGCTTTCGCGCGCTTTCCCAGGCGCGAACCTAATATTCCACGCTTGATACATGGCCGTTCGCACCGGCCTGGTCATTGTGTTCGCGGCTTGCCTTCTGCAGATAGGCGACAAGGTCGCGGCGGGACGGCGCATCGAGCACGCGAACCGGCATGCGCGCGCCGCCCACGAGCTTCTGAGGGTCGGCCAGCCACTGATCGAGATTGTCCGTAGACCAGATGAGGCCGGCGGCCGCCAGTGCCGGCGAATAGTGGTAGCCGGAAGCGGAACCGGCCTTGCGTCCGACCACCCCGCCGAGCATGGGCCCGGCCATGTTGCGATCCATCGAATGACAGGCGGTGCACCGTTCGCTGAAGAGCTGCCGGCCATGGACAGGATCGGGCGCGGCATCGGCCTCGAAGCGTGCCAGATTCTTGGCGTCCGACGGATTGACCGAGCGCAGAAACGTATAGCTCAGCGTTATCGTCTCGACGTGGTCCATCTCCGAATCCTTGGCAAAGGCCGGGTCGACGAAAAACACGACGGGCATGTCGATGCTCTCATGCGGGTCGAGGCGTTCCTCGTTGAAGCAGAAGCACTGAATCTTGTTGAAATAGATGCCGCTGGTTTCGGGCGTGACGTTGAACGCAGCATGCCCGACCGTCGGTTCGTCACCGAGATTCTCGGCGGTAAAGAATACGAGCTTCTGTTCACCCAGATGAACGGTCACGGAGCGCTGCTTCGGCTCGAACCGCCAAGGCAGGCCGGGCGCGACATTGCTGTCGAAAATGACCGTCACGGTTCGTTCCGAGGTGGCCGTCGGATCGGAGTAGGCCCGCTGCGTCGTGCCTCCATAGCCGGTCGCGCCGCAGAAGGCGCGGTATAGTTGCGGCGCGTAGGCCACGAGGCCGAACATGATGCCGAGCACGACGAAACAAGGCAACAGCACGTTCAGGTGTTTGCGATAGCGCGGCGCCATTGTCACCCCTCACACAGGCCGTCCCCGGCACCTGCGCCGGTGTAGACCGATGCGGCGCGGCCGTCCACCGCGCCAGGATCGCCAATCACGCGAAACGGGATGGCGACGGGCTCGCGGTGCCCGGCTGACGTTTTTGTGATCCGGTTTCGATCAGAAGCCGGGCTCGTCGGATTATGCTTGGATGGGCTGGAATTCCATCAGGTGGAATCGCATGCGTCGATTGCATGGACGAACAAAAAGCTCGAACCTGTTCACTGCGAATGAGTGGCTTCTGCAATGAAATCAGTCTTGATTGCGGGGGCAGGGATTGCCGGACCGACGCTCGGCTTTTGGCTGAAGGCCGCCGGTTTCGAGCCGACGCTGATCGAGCGCGCGCCCGCGCTGCGCCGCGGCGGTTATGTGATCGATTTCTGGGGGCTGGGGTACGATATTGCCGAGCGGATGGGATTGACCGCCGAGATCCATCGCGTCGGCTATCATGTGCGGGAGCTGCGGATCGTCAACGACCGCGGTCGTCGCGTGGCGGGCTTCGGAACCAGGCTTTTCGACGAGTTGACCGGCGGGCGCTACGTGACGCTGGCCCGCAGCGAGCTTTCGCGCCTGCTGTTTGAAAGGATACAGGATCATGTCGAAGTCATCTTCGACGAGGAGATCGTCGGTCTCGAGGACCGGTCCTGCGGGGTGCGGGTTGAATTGAAACGTTCAGGCGAACGCTGGTTCGACCTCGTGATCGGCGCCGATGGCTTGCACTCGACCGTTCGCAGACTTGCCTTTGGCCCGCAGCAGCAGTTCGAAAACAGCCTCGGTTATGTCGCCGCGGCGTTTGAGGCGCGAGGCTACCGCCCGCGCGATGACGATGTCTACCTGGTGTACGGACGACCGGGACAGATGGTCGGACGCTTCACGCTGCGCGACGACCGATCGATGTTCTTGTTCGTTTTTTCCGCCGGTAGCGATTCGCTGCCGGCAACGATCGAACAGCAGAAGGCCCTGCTGCGCGAAAAATATGCCGCGGGCGGCTGGGAATGCCCGCCGATCCTTGCAGGGCTCGATCGCGCCGGCGAGGTTTATTTCGATCGCGTCAGCCAGATCAGGCTGTCCGGCTGGTCGCAGGGGCGTGTCGCGCTCATCGGGGACGCGGCTTTCTGCGTCTCCCTGCTGGCCGGGCAAGGCACCGCCCTGGCAATGATCTCGGCCTATGTACTGGCGGGTGAGCTTGCCGCTGCCGGCGGCCGCCACCAGCAGGCTTTCAGCAGCTACGAGACGCGGTTGCGTCCGTTCATCGCGACGAAGCAGCGGGGCGCAGAGCGCTTCGCCGCCGCCTTTGCACCGAGGACCCGATGGGGTCTTCGTTTTCGCAATCAGGTGGTACGGGCGTTTGCGATTCCAGGGCTGGCAAAGCTTGCCATCGGCCGGGAGATCATCGACAGTCTGCACCTTCCCGAATATGATTTGCCATCGTTTCACCACCATTGAGCGACGTTCATGCCCTGCAGAGTCCGATGACCGAACTAGCTGCCTCAACCTCCAAAACCCCCGAGCTCGTCCGGGTCCATGGCTCCAAATCGACGGGCGAGAGAACGGTCAGCCTTCTCGCGCTGTGCGGGCTTGCGCTGGTGATCGGGGTGATGACCGGCTTCGGCGCGGTCGTTTTCCGGGCCCTGATCGGGCTGGTTCATAACATCTCCTACAACGGCAGATTGAGCTTCCTCTACGATGCCAATGTCGCGGAGGCGCCGAGCCGATTCGGCGATTGGGTGTTTTTCTCGCCCATCATCGGCGGCCTGATCGTCGTCTACCTGGTCAGGCAATTCGCGCCGGAGGCCAAGGGACACGGCGTGCCTGAGGTGATGGACGCGGTGTTCTACAAGCACGGCAACATCCGCGGCCTGGTGGCCCTGATCAAGGCGCTGGCTTCGGCGATTTCGATCGGCAGCGGCGCCGCGGTCGGGCGCGAAGGCCCGATCATCCAGATCGGCTCGGCCCTCGGCTCGGCGTTCGCGCAGGTGATCAGGCTGTCGACCTGGCAGAAGATCACCCTGCTGTCAGCGGGGGCCGGCGCGGGGATCGCGGCAACTTTCAACACGCCGCTTGGCGGCGTGCTGTTCGCGCTGGAAATCCTGCTGCCGGAGGTCTCGAACCGGACCTTCCTTCCCGTCGTCGTCGCCACCGGCGCCGCCACCACGATCGGCCGGGTGTTGATCGGCCCTGATCCGGCCTTTGCGGTCTCGGACGTCCAGTTCGCGCTGGCCGGAACGTTCGGCGCGCAGGAAGCGATCGCCTTCGTTCTGCTCGGCATCCTGTGCGGCGTGGCCGCGTGGGCCTTCATTCGGCTGCTCGTCATCATGGAGGACGGCTTTCCGAAGTTGCCCGGCAACGAATATACCCAGAACATCATCGGGATGGCCGTGATCGGTCTGATGATGGTGGTGCTGACCCGCAGTTTCGGACACTCCTATGTCGATGGCGTCGGTTATTCGGTGATCCAGGCGATCTTCGATCAGAAGATGACGGCGGCCGGGCTGCTCGTGCTGCTCTTCCTGCTCAAGATGCTCGCAACCACCGTCAGTCTCGGCTGCGGCGCCTCCGGCGGCATTTTCTCGCCTTCGCTCTATCTCGGGGCCACGCTGGGAGCGGCCTTTGCCGCCGCCGCGAGCACGTTGCTGCCCCATGCCGGTCTCTCTGTGCCGTCGGCTGCGATCATCGGCATGGCCGCGATGGTCGGTGCGGGAACCGGTGGCGTCATGACCGCGATCGTCATGGTGTTCGAGATGACGCGCGATTACGCCATCATCGTTCCCGTCATCGTCGCGGTGGCGCTGGCCGCCAGTGTCAGGCGCGCGCTGATCAGCGAGACGATCTACACCGTCAAATTGCGCCACCGCGGCCACCGCATTCCCAAAGAGCGGCATATCAATCTCTATCTCGTCAAGCAGGCGCAGGACATCATGGAGCGGCGGTTCATCGTGGCGAAAGCCGGAACGACGCTGAAGCAGGCGATGGTCGCGGAAGATACCGACGATCTGCGCGCGATCGTGGTCGAGCGCGAAGGACGGATCGTCGGGCTGATCCCGCCGCGGTCGGGCCTGTGGCTGGAATCGCGGACCAACCCGGACCTGCTGGTCGAACGTTTCGCCGAACAGCGCATGGTGATCTGCCGCGATGAGGACCTTTTGAGCCTGGTGTTCGCGCGACTGCGGCGCCACCGCGCAGGAGCTGCGATCATCTTTCGCGGCGCGCACCGTCCGCGCATCTCCGATGTCGTGGGGATCATCACCAAGCGGGCAATCGCCGACGCCGTCATCGACAGCTACGAGGAGTGATCGGCAGCTGCGATATCCCATCGCCGGGGCGCTGGGCGCTGCTGAAGACATCCTCGGGCTTGCGAGGGTTCAACGCCTGGAATAACGCCGGGAATTCAGTCAGGTCCGATACGCGGGCTAGATCCGCGTCGAGATGGACGGCCCTGGCCATGTCAGGGTTACGTTCGACGTTGCTCAAGGCGCGCCGCCCGCGAGGCGGCTCCGGACGGAGACGCCTCGCGCGATGTGTCCAGTCGAAGTCTATGCGGCCCTAACGGTGCCGAGGAACCTGTGGACTTCATCCTTCAGCCGGTTGCTGTCGCGGGACAGCGTCTGCGCTGCCGACAGCACCTGCGAGGAGGCCGATCCGGTCTCGCTGGTGCCACGCTGCACATCGGAGATGTTGGCCGAGACCTGCTGGGTGCCCTGGGCCGCCTGCTGCACGTTGCGCGAAATCTCCTGGGTCGCGGCGCCCTGTTCTTCGACAGCGGCGGCGATGGTCGAGGAAATCTCCGACAGCCTTTCGATGGTGCCGCTGATCTCCTTGATGGCGCTGACCGAATCCTGCGTCGCTGCCTGAATGCCCGAGATCTGCTGGCCGATCTCGCCGGTCGCTTTCGCGGTCTGCTCGGCCAGCGCCTTGACCTCGGAGGCGACGACGGCAAAGCCGCGGCCGGCTTCGCCGGCGCGGGCCGCCTCGATGGTCGCGTTCAGCGCCAACAGGTTGGTCTGGCCCGCGATGGTGTTGATCAACTCGACCACGTCGCCGATCCGGCTTGCGGCCTTCGACAACTCGCTGACGCGCTCGGTGGTCGAGCGCGCCTGGCCGACGGCCTCATTGGCCATCCGCGCCGATTCCTGCACCTGGCGGCTGATCTCGTTGACGGACGACGACAGTTCCTCGGTGGCCGAGGCCACGGACTGAACGTTGGTGGTTGCCTGTTCCGAGGCGGCCGCGACCGTGGTCGCGACCTGCTGCCCGTGCTCGGCGGTCTTGGTCAGCGTTCCTGCCGAGGCTTCGAGCTCGGTCGACGCCGAAGACACCGTGTCGATGATTTCGCCGACCGCGCCTTCGAAATCGTTGGCGAGCTTGTGCATGTCGGCCTTGCGCTGCTCGGCGGCGCGCTTCTCGGCGGCCTGCTGCCCGGCTTTCAGCTGCTCCACCTCGAGGCCGTTCTTCTTGAACACTTCGACGGTGCGGGCCATGTCGCCGATTTCGTCGCGGCGCTCGGTGCCGGTCACAATGGCCGTCAGATCATTGCCGGCCAGGACTTCCATCACGCCCTTGAGCTGGACGATCGGTTTGGCGACGCCGAACTGGCCGATCATGAAGCCTGCCAGCAGGCCGATCAGAGTCCCGACGATCGAGAAGATGATCAGGAGATTCGACGTCGAATGATAATCTTCGGTGCCCTGCTCTTCGTAGCGCTTGACGCGTTCGTCCAGGCGATCCGCGACGCCCTTCAGGACCACGCGCAGCTTTTCCGCGGCGGCCCGGCTGTTCATCGCCGCGTCGCGCAGTTTTGCGGCTTCCGCGCCAAGCTGGTTGTCCTTGACCGCGTCGGCCTCCCGCAGCGTCGTCTCCATGTCGCGCTTGTAGTCGGCCATTGCCTCGTGCACGGCCGGCAGCATCGATTTGGCCTGGTCATCCTGCGTCTTGGCGACTTCTTCCATGCCGATTTCGAACGCCTTCATCTGCTGGTCGATCGACTTGTGAACCGCGGCGCGGTTTTCCGGGCTGGGATCGAGCGCGACGCGGAACTCGGCGCGATTGAGCGCGATCACGTTCTGGTTGGCGCGCGCGGCGTCGAGCGAACGGTTGGCCGCGAACATCATGGTGTCGGCACCATTGTTCAGCGAAGCCATCGCGCGGATCGCAAGCCAGCTCAGGCTGGCTGTGACCGCCGACAGCAGCAGCACGACCGCGAGGATCTTGGTCAGGATCTTGAATCGGGCAAGAACGGACATTCGGACGCTCCAATCTAAATAGCGATTCGCCGCCACCCCGGTCCGATGACCTGGTTGACGACGCGCATTATTCGCAGGTGAAGATGGAGCGGCGTATCAGAATTAACCTTTAAGAACGCGGATCGTAGGAATACCGGAAGCGTCGGAGTTTACGAAAAAAGCGCTTTTGGTGGCGCAATTCGCGCATTCGCATCGACACGTCGCGCTAGCTACTTTCTGGCGCAAAAATCGGTCCGGTTGAACTGCTGCTCGAATCGGGTTGCGGAGCAAGAACTGCAAGGCCGAACGAATTTCGGGTTGACTTACGGCGGCTCCGTTGATTCATTTTGATGAATGAATCGCGATCGATCCCTGCAAACCCGTGAGAAGCTTCTCGCCAAGCTGCCGGTCACCGGCGAGCTTCTGCGCGGCACGCTGCTGGAGCGCACGGTCCGTCACAAGAGCGGCTGCCCCAAATGCGCTCGCGGCGAAGGGCATCAGGTGCATGTCCTCACCGTGAGCTATGGGCGTGGGCAAGTGCGCCAGTTCAGCGTGCGCCGCCAGCGGGTCGCGGAAGTGCGTCGCTGGCTCGACAACTACCAGGATCTGAAGGAGGCGATCGAGGCGATCTGTGAGCTCAATCATGATCTGCTGCGTCCCGAGGGCACGCCGGCGCGGAGCAGGAGGAAGACGCGTGATTGAGATGCGCAGAACGCAATTGAGCTTCGGCGACGGTTTGATCGCCGGAGAGGTGAGCGATCTCCGCGAAGGCTGGATGGAATACGCCGACCGGGTTTTGGCGGACGAGCAGATCGTCGATGCGGTGTACGAGGCGTTGGCGCGGCGGCATCCCAAGAGCCGCAGCCGCGGTCGGCTGGGCGCGCCGGCCGAGGTGGTGCTGCGCCTGCTGCTTCTCAAGCACGTCCGCAATTGGAGCTATCAGGTGCTGGAGCGCGAGGTGCGCGCCAATCTGGTGTACCGCGACTTCACGCGCGTGGGCGCCGGCAAGACGCCGGATGCCAAGACCGTGGGGCGCTGGGGCTTGGCGGTGGGGCCGGAGACGCTCAAACAGATCCACGATCGTGTGGTGCAGATCGCGCGAGAACAGCAGGTGCTGCAAGGGCGCAGAATGCGTGTGGACACGACGGTGGTGGAGACCAACATCCACCATCCGACCGATAGCACGCTGTTGGGAGACGGCGTCAGGGTGCTGATCCGCACCATGAAGCAGATCACGAAGATCGCAGGCGCGGCCGGCACGAAGCTGCGCGACCGGAGCCGGAGCGTGAAGCTTCGGTTGCTGGAGATCGCGCGAACCGCGCGCGCCAAGGGGCCGCTCAATCAGGGCAAACTCAAGGAGGGATATCGTAAACTGTTGGCGTCGACGAGCCGGGTCGTCGGCCAGGCGAAGCGCTTTAGCGGCGAGATCGCCAAAGGCGTGAAGCGTGCGAAGGGGCCCTTGAAACAGCTGGCGCTGCAAGGCCTGCGGCAGGAGCTGGAAGCGATGCTGCCGCTGGTGCGGCAGGTGATGCGGCAGACGCGGGAACGCATCTTCCGCGGCAACACACGGGCCGAGGGGAAGCTCGTGAGCGTGTTCGAACCGTCGACCGAGATCATTCGCAAGGGCAAAGCCGGCAAGCCGACCGAGTTCGGCAAGATGATCAAGCTGCAGGAAGCCGAGAACCAGATCGTCATCGACTACGAGGTCTACGATCGGCGGCCCAGTGATTCGGACCTGCTGGTGCCCGCCATCGACATCCATCGCGCCAAGCTCGGGCGCGCGCCGCGTCTGGTGGCGGCTGATGCAGCGTTCTATTCCTCCAAGAACGAAGTGGCGGCGAAGGCCAGAGGCGTAAAACGTGTCTGCATTCCCAACCGCAATACAAGGAGTGCTGAACGCAAGCGCGAGCAGCGTAAGCGCTGGTTCCGCGACGGTCAGAAATGGCGTACCGGATGCGAAGGGCGCATCAGCGTGGCGAAGCGCCGACATGGCCTCGATCGTTGCCGTTACAGGGGCAGTGCCGGAATGCAACGCTGGGTCGGGCTCGGCGTCATCGCCGACAACCTCATCAACATCGGCTCCGCAATGGAAAAGCGGTCACGCGGGCCGTAGTCTCTCAACTCAATCTGGCCCAACAGAAGCCCCGCCGGCTCTCGGCGGGGCTTGCCATTTGTCCGATCGTTTGACTTCTTTCAACGAAATTACGATTTTTGCGCCGGAAAGAGGCGCGAGGTGCGGCTGTCGACAGGCAGCTGACGGCCGCCATTCGGACGTGAATTCGATGAATTCGCAGGGTAGGGTCGTCGCGTCCGGGCCGGTGGCGGCTCCCAACCCGACCTGCATGTCGTGCATGTCGTGATCGCGGTTCAGAATTGGTGCAGGAAGGCCCGAGGTCACCAAACTGTCGTTGCGGGTGCATCCGCATCGGGAATCCACGTGGTCGCGCGAAAGCGCGCCATCGTTCTTCCGCGCAAGGCGGAACTTAGTCGATGGGAGCTGGTTCCCTCTGCAGTCATTACGACCAAGGGAGACCGTTTCATGGAACTCATCCTCATCGTCATTGTCCTGGTGCTGCTGTTTGGCGGCGGGGGATATTGGGGTCGCCGCAGGGGGCATTGGTAGGATTCGACACGGCGGCGTCCAACGGCTCGCAGGCGAGTTTGGACGCCGACCGCGCTTGCAACTGGTGCGCCGTCCTTCGGGGATGGTGAACCGGCGGGTTACGTCTTCGGCTGCCACCCGCCCTGCTCGTTTCATACGATCAGAACGTCGGAAACACTGGACTAGAGCGGAGGGACCGTGACGTCCGCGAGCCGCGTCGGCAGTTGAACGTTCCAGGCGAGGCCGAGCAGGACGAACAGCTTGAGCGCCAGATAGGTCATGTCCAACTCCCACCAGCGATGACTGTTGCTGGCCGAGCCGGGTTCGGCGTGGTGATTGTTGTGCCATCCTTCGCCGCTCGTGATCACGGCAACGATGATGTTGTTGCGGCTGTTGTCCCTGGTCTCGTAGTTGCGATACCCGAACAGGTGCGGAAAGGAGTTGCCGCACCAGGTGATGTGCCAGACCAGAACGGTGCGGACGACTGCGCCCCAAAGCCAGATACTGGCGCCGTATTGGACGGCGTCGCGCACCGTCCCCGTCAATGCCAGACCCACAAAAAAGCCGACAGTAAAATAGCCGAGCCAGGACGCCACAACGACCAACGGGTAGGTACGCTCGAGGCCGGCATAAAAGCGGTCGCGAATGATGTCGCGGGCATAGCGGTCGTAGGCGGCCACCCGGTTCAGGTCGGTATTCTCGATGAACAGCCATCCCATGTATGACCAGAACAGGTTGACCAGCGGACTATGCGGGTCGGGCCGTTCGTCGGAATGATGGTGATGCAATCGATGCGTTGCGACCCATCGCGCCGGCGAATCCTCAAAGCAGCACACCGCGATGCAGGCGAGGGTGTGCTCCAGCCATAGCGGACACTGGAAGCTTCGATGGCAGAGCAGTCGGTGATAGCAGAGATTGATCCCCAAGCCACCGAAGATGAAAATTCCGCACCAGGCCAGCGCGAGACCGGTCCAACTGAAGAACCAGGGGCTGAAGGCCAGACAGGCCAGCAGATGGCAGCCTCCGACCGCCCCGGCATAACGCCAATCGATCCGCCGCTTCGATGCGCCGAGCGGAAGCAACAAGGCTCCCGCTCGATGATTGCTCAAGACCTCCTCGACGCGCGCCCCGTCCGGCAGCGCGTGATCGCCCTTCAATGAACTCATCGAACGGTCTTAAAGCAAAGCCGGACACATTACGATGCTGAACCGCGCTTTGCCGGCGAAATCTTTGCTGGCTGAAGAGCGCGCCCTGCCCCTGTGCATGGTCGCGGGCGTAAGCTGACTCAATTCAACCTCAATTCGGTAATGTGTCGCGGATCCGGTCTCAATACATTGCGTTCGACGCGCTTGACGATGTCGGTCAGCACGGCGTTGGCCTTGCACGACAACCCGACCTTCTCGCCCTCGTGCACCACGAAACCGTTGAGATATTCGATCTCGGTGCGGCGGCCCTTCTGCATGTCCTGGCCCATCGAGGGACGCTGATCGGAGGAGGTGCGCTTGCCGTCCTCGAAGCGTTGCGCGTCACAGGCGCGCATCGCCGTCTCGTCACCTTCGCCGGCGCGCGCGATGGTCTCGGGCGCCAGGTGCAAGATCTCCTCCAGTTGATAGCCATGCGCCTGCCCGACACGGATCGCTTCGCTGCCGAGCCGGGTGGAGAAGCGGCGGATCGGCTCGCTTTGCAGCAACTCAGCGCCGGGCAGGCCGGTGCAGGCGGAGAGCCCATTGCCCATCACATTGGCGACCAGTTTCGACCAGCGCTCGCCCCACAGATTGCCCGTGACCTTGGCGCTGTCGGCGGTGCCGACCAGGCGGCAGATCTCCTCTGCCCGCTGCGTGATCCGGCCGTGCACTTCGCCGGCGCGAAACACCGTATGCGCCGCGCCGCCCTTGCCGGCGCCGCGGTGGATGTGGCCGGGCTCGGGCAGATTGACCGTGATGCTGCTGGCGATGCACCCGAGCGTCTTGCCCCAGCCGACGATGCCGGCGATGGTCTCTTCGTTCATGCAGTTCTGCAGCGAGACGACGTAGCCGTCCGGCGCCAGATATTGCCGGATCAGCGTGGTGGCCCACGCCGTGTCGTAGGACTTCATGCAGATGAAGGCGATGTCGACCGGCGCCTCCTTGGCAAGCTGCTGCGCGTCGGTGATGTGCAGCGCGCGCACGGGGACGGAAAATTCCGCGACGTCTCTGGCATGGGTGACGCGCAGGCCGCGCCTCCTCATGTGCTCGACATGCTCCGGCCATGGATCGATGAAGATCACGTCCTCGCCCGCCTGTACCATATGAGCGCCGGCATAGCCGCCGACGGCCCCCGCTCCGACGATCGCGATCGTCCGACCCATGCTTTCCTCCCGGCATTTTCTTCTCTGAGCGAGCCAGAGTAGCGCGGCCGCCGGGCTG
>NZ_JBAURI010001206.1:0-3882 GCF_049581145.1 Bradyrhizobium sp. | reverse complement strand
GCCCGGCGTCGGCGCAGGCCGGCGCGGACAACACGCTCGACCGCGTCCGCGCCAACAAGGTGCTGCGGATCGCGGTGCTGCCGGGAGAGCTGCCCTATTTCAACAAGGATCTGGCCACGGGCACATGGTCCGGCTTCTCGATCGAGATGGCCAACGACATCGCAAAGCTGCTCGACGTGCGGCTGGAGTATACCGAATCCACCTACGGCAACTCGATCCTCGACCTGCAAGCCAACAAGATCGACCTGGGCTTCGCCCTCAATCCGACCCCGCAGCGCGCGCTGGTGGTCGATTTCACGGCCACTGTCTTCCCGCACCCGTTCGGCGCCATGCTGAAGAAGGGGATGGAGGCCAAAACCTGGGCCGACATCAACAAGCCCGAGGTCAGGATTGCCGTCGATGTCGGCTCCGCCAATGAGACGGTCGCCCGGCGCTTTGCGCCGAATGCAACGATCAAATCGCTGAAGTCGCGCGACGAGGTGATGCTGGAGATGGCGTCGGGGCGGGTCGATTGCGTCGTCAACGCGCTGATCCTGGGCCTCACCGCGATCGCCAAGAATCCAAATCTGGGGACCTACAGACTGTTGCAATCCCCATCCGTCGCCATTCCCTCCAGCATGGCGGTGCGGAGCGAGCCCGACAAGCGCTGGCGCGATTTCCTGTCGGTGTGGGTCGACTATAATCGCGGCATCGGGCAGATGCGCGAATGGTTCGTCAAGGGATTGTCGCTGGCCGGCGTCAAGCCGGAAGACGTGCCGGTCGAACTCAACATCTGACGCGTTTTTGGCTTTGTCGTAGGGCAAGGGCACGATCGTATTCACCTCCAGCGGCCGAGCGGAGCAACAAGGTGAGCAGCCGCGCAGAAGTCGTCATCGAACTGGTAGCGACCGCAACCGGCGAGCTGCGCGAATTGATCGGCGAACTCGACCAGGCGCTTGCGGCCGAGTACCTTCCCGAACAGCGGCACGGGCTGGCGCTGCAGGCACTCTTCCAACCGCACATTCGCTTCTTCCTGGCGCGGCTGAACGGCGCCGCCATCGGCTGCGGCGGGATCGCCTTGTTTGACGATTTCGCCGAAGTGAAGCGCATGTATGTGCGCGGGACGCACCGTGGGCGCGGCGTGGCCCAGGCCTTGTTGACGCGCATCGAAACCGAGGCTCGCATCACCGGACTTGTCGTCTTGCGCCTGGAAACGGGAGAGCGGCAAGCTGCGGCGCTGCGGCTTTATTCTCGGGCGGGCTTCGTGCCCTGCGCGGCCTTCGGCGACTACGTCTCGATGCGGCCGGAAGCCATCGCAACCAGCATCTTCATGGAAAAACGGCTGAGCCAAGCTGCCACCTGATGCCGGCGAGCCGCTCACGCCTTCTCGTAGCTCATGCCGCGCTCGAGCCTTCGTCCGACCAGCGTGGCCGGAAACAGGATCGCGAAATAGATCACCGCGATGACCGTGTAGACCTCCAGCGGCCGATAGGTTTCGGCGTTGATCAGGGTCGCGTTGTAGACGAGGTCGGGCACGGCGATCACCGACACCAGCGAGGTGTTCTTCAACTGCGTCACCGACTGGTTGACATAGGGCGCCAGCATCGGCTTCAGCGCCTGCGGCAGGATCACGAGCCGGAGCACGCGCCAGGGCCGCAGGCCCAGCGCGCGGGCGGCGTCCCACTGGCCGCGATGCACGCTCTCGATGCTGCCGCGCACGATCTCGGCATAGAATGCCCCGCCATAGAGCGACAGCACCGTGACGGCGGCGATCGGCGCCGGGATGTTGACGCCGATCAGCACCGGAAGTGCGTAGTAGAACCAGATGATCTGTACCAGCAGCGGCGTGCAGCGGAACAGCTCGATATAGGCGAGCAGCAGCCAGTCGATCACCGGCCAGCGCCGCAGGCGGAGAATGCCGACGACCAGGCCGATCACGCTGCCGAGACACACGGTGCCGATGGTGTAGGCCATGGTCCAGCCGAGACCGAGCCAGAACAGATGGCTGTATTTGGTGAGGATCGCGAAATCCCAGACATAGTGCATGGCTATTGCGCCCCTCGCCGATGCCCCGAGTCCGGCATCAGAGGTAGCGGCTCGGCGCAAAGGCGGTCACGTCGAACGGCGGCGCCGCGCCGCCGATCATGGCGGCAATCGCCGCCCCGGTCGCAGGTCCGGTGGTGAAGCCGATATGCTGGTTGCCGAATGCGAGCCACAGGCCGGCATGAAGCGGCGCCGGCCCGATCATCGGCAGGCTGTCGGGCAGGGTCGGCCGCGCCCCGCGCCAGGGGTCTCCGACCGCCTCGCCGAATTCGACCACGCCGCGCGCCAGCGGCACCACCTGATCGAGCTGGACAAACGATGAAGGCGCGTCGCGGGCGGTCAATTCGACCCCCGAAGTGACGCGGATGCCCTGCTCCATCGGTGTCATCAGGAAACTGCCTTCGGCGTCATGGATCGGACGCAGCAAGGAACGTGCCGGGTTCGGCATGAACTCGCGATGGTAGCCGCGCTCGAAGGCCATCGGAACACGATAGCCGAGCGGCCGCAACAGATCCGGCGACCACGGTCCGAGCGCAACCACGACATGGCGCGCGGCGATCGCTCCGTCCGCGAGCGCGACGCGCCAGCGCTCGCCATCCGGGCTGATCGCCGTGATGTCCGACTGGCGGAGCTCGCCGCCGGCGCCGGCGAACATCCGCGCATAGGCCTTGACCACGGCGCCCGGGGAATCGACCGAGGCGGTCTGGGTGTGCAGCAGGCCGACCTTGTAGACCGGCAATATGTTCGGCTCGAGCGCGGAGATCGCCTGGCGATCCAGCACCTCGCTCACGATACCGTACTCGGCCAGAAAGGCCTGCTCCTGCTTTGCCGCTTCCATCGCGTCGCTGCGCCATGCCTTGAGCCAGCCGGTCTCGCGGATGCGCCCGCCGGCATCCGCCTGCACGATCCATTGCCGATGCAGCTTGAGCGAGGCGCCGATCAGACCATGCAGCGCCGTGGCCCGCGGTTTCACCCGCGACGGCATGGCATTGGCCAGGAAGCGGACGACCCAGTCGATATTCCCGATCGCCCAGGCCGGATCCCAGCGCAGCGCGACATGCCGGTTGGTCAGGTAATTGGGCAGCGCGCCGAACAGCGACGGCCTGTTGAGCGGCAGGATCGAGCCGCTACTGAGAATACCGGCGTTGCCGTAGGAGGTTTCGCTGCCCGGCTCGCGGCGGTCGACCAGGATCACCGACAACCCGCGCTGCCGCGCCGCATAGGCTGCCGATACGCCGACGATGCCCGCGCCCAGCACGACGACATCCGCTGACTGACTTCTCAGATTGTCCGACATCCGCCTCGCCCACACCCCTACATCAGCGTCAAGCCGCCATCGACCGGCAACAGCGCGCCCGTGATGTGCCCGGCCTCGCCCGACAACAGAAACGCGACCAGCGCGGCCACCTCCCGGGCTTCGGCCAATCGCCCGAGCGGATTGGCCTTGGCGGCCGATTGCCAGCCCTGCTGATCCAGCGATCCCATTCGTCCGGCATCCTTGCGGGTGTAGCCGGGCATCACGATGTTGGCGGTGGCGCCCGAGCTTGCGAGCTCGATCGCAAGGCAGCGGACCAGCGTCTCCAGCGCGGCCTTGGCGGCGCCGGAGGCCGGAAATGTCGCCTCCGGCGTGAAACGATGCGCCGCGAAACTGGAGATGGCGACGACGCGGCCGCGGGGTCCGCGCGTCAGATCCGCCAGCGCGGCGCTGGTCAGTTCGTGAAACGCGGTGGCCATCACCGCGAAGGCCCGTTCGAGCCCCGCGCGCGGCAGTTGGGCAAAACCGCGCCGATCGGCAAACCCCGCGGCATGCACGATCGCATCGACGCTGCCGAATGCCTCGCGCGTCGCGCGCACCAGCTC
>NZ_JBAURI010001205.1:0-2679 GCF_049581145.1 Bradyrhizobium sp. | reverse complement strand
TTCATTTGCGGTGATCCTGCATATCGCTACGCTTATGCGGGCTACTCGCTTCCGCCGGTCGGAGATTTGCTGCAATCTCAAAGATCGATAGAAGCTCGCCCGCTCCGAAAAGCGAAGGATGTCAATGCCTGGCACAGTTGAAAGCGTGGACAGCGTCGCTCACGTAATCCAGATCGCATTGACACCTGTGTTTCTGCTTTCGGGGATCGCGTCGCTCTTGAGTGTCTTTTCAACACGGCTCGGCCGCGTCGCCGACCGTGTCGACGCCTTGTCGGAAAAGTTGGAAGATGCGGATCCGACCGAGCGGGCGCGGTTTCAGCAGAGACTGACTTATCTGCGGCGGCGCTCCCACGTTCTGGACGCCGCCGTGTTGTTAGGAACCTTGGGCGGGGCCTCGACCTGTCTCGCGGCCCTGTTTTTGTTCGTTGGAACCTTGCGCGAAGAAACTGGAGTTGGCGTTTTATTCGTATCCTTCGGACTCGCGCTGCTGTTCACGGTTGGCGCTCTTGCAACGTTCATGATCGAGATGCTGCTCGCCAGCCGGGGAATACGGGATCGTGTCGCGAAGGCAGATGATGTCTGCGACGCGGCAGCAGAACTACCTGACGGTGACGCGCGTGATTTGGTTGATCCGTCCGTCGAGCCGCCCTCGGTATAGGCGCATACGCCTTTTGGAAAGGCCAGGATCGGCACGATTTCGGGGTCCGCTTGGTAGGGGCACAGCAGACCGGATTAGTAGCGCTGAGCTTTTCGTGAAGGTTTCGGACGCCGGTCGCCGAATATGCCGCGCCGTCACGCCAGCCGCCGGCGTCCGAAACCCCTCACAGCAGCAAGCGTAGCTCGGATGACCGGCGGCGACATCCGGGGACTTTCATCTGCGGTGATCCCACATATCACTCGCCCGTGCGAGTATAACTCGCTCAAATTAAATTCACTGTCACCGTAATGTCTGACCCGAAGCAGGCATCTATCCCGCGGCGATGACCTCACGTTTCGTCATTCGGTCATCTCGCCGTGCAGCTGCGTTTTGAAGCCGTCGGTGTTTTCAAAGTTCACCGTCACTTTCTCGGCGTCGAAGGCCAGCGTCCAGGTCTGGGTTTCACTGTGCCCTAAAATCCGGCGTTCGAGAAAAAACGTGTGCTCGTTGAGCCAGCGTCCCTTGCTGGCGTTGACGCCGTAGGGAGCCGGCGGGCTGTTGCGAAAAGTGCCGTCCAGCCCCATCAGCCCGGAAAATTGCTCGACCGGTCGCTCCGGCTTTCCGGAACTGGTCGTGATCATCCACGAGGGATCGGAATCAAGAAAATTCAGCGAAAACGTCTTCACATGGAGTTCGTTGTCCTCGAGCTTGAAGGTCTTGCCGGAAATCTGCTTTGCCAGTTCCGGACTGCCTCCGAGCGGGCCGGGCCGTTCCGTCGCGGCTTGGTGTATCGCAGCGGCGAGCAGCGACTTGGCGATCGGATCGGCGGGCAAGGGCGCGTCGGATTTGACTGCATCCGAGATGTCGTCGACCAGCCGACGCATTGAATAAAGTTCGTCGTCGCGCAAGATCCCCGTCGTGACGGCGACGATGTCGAGCTTTGGCAGCACGAGGATGGCCTGCGAGTGGCGGCCCAACGCCATGAGGGCCCCCTTTCGAGGCAGCGACCACCACAGATTTGCATAGTGAAATCCGAACGTCGCCGGGACCTTGCCCTGCTTGGACCGCTCGACCCATGATGATGGGATGATCTGCCTTCCGTCCCAGGTGCCCTCGTGAAGGTAGAGATAGCCAATTTTTGCCATGTCGTGAGGGGAGAGGAATAGCCCGGCCTCGCCATCGCTCACCCCCTGGGCGTCGACCTGTCCCCATCGCGCGCTTGTGATGCCGAGCGGTTCGAACAGCTCCTTCTTTGCGAACTCGAACGCGCTTTGCCCGGTCTTCCTGGTGATCAGCGCGGACAGCAGATAGGGATTTCCGCTGTTGTAATAAAACTGGCTGCCGGGGGTGTTCGACATCGGCTGGTTCAGCACGAATTCGGTGCGGTCCGGACTGCGATACATCCGCGTGATGCTCTCGTCCGGCGTATAATTCTGTTCCTTCCAGTCTATCCCCGATGTCATATCGAGCAGATTCTGCACGGTCATCGCACGCTTGTTGTCGTCGACGTTTGCGATCGTCTTTTCTGGAAACAGGTCCAGAACTGGATGATCGACGCTATCCAGCAGACCACGCGCGATCTCGATCGCGGTCAGCGTGCTGACAACGCTTTTTGTGACCGACCTCAGATCGTGGGGGATGCCGGGCATATAGGGGGCGTAGTAGGCCTCAGCCACGATCTGCCCATGCCGGATGATCATGAGGCTGTCTTGTTTGTAGGATCCAACGGTCTCTATCAGTCTGGCAAGGCTGGCTGAATCCATGCCCTGCTCTTCGGGGGTCGAAACCGGCCACGATTTCGTCGGCCATGAAAATTCCTGCGAGTTCTGAACATCCATTGCGCAGGCTGGCGCGACGTATCCGGCAAAGCATGGAAACGCCGCACATAGCGCTGCAATAGTCATATTTCTAAGATGCATTCAAGTCACCCCATCAAGGCCTACTCTGGGTGGTCCAATCCTAGATTGGAAACGTAACTGGATCGAGTCCTGCGAGGGCAAATTGTCGAAATCGATACGTCAACAAGAGGGGTAGACAGATAT
>NZ_JBAURI010001204.1:0-2039 GCF_049581145.1 Bradyrhizobium sp. | reverse complement strand
GGGCAAGGGCACGCTGAAGGTGATCGGCGGCATGAGCCGCGAAAAGGCGGGCTATCCGCTGATCGGCTATTTCGCCAGCAACAGGGCCTATGCGGCGGGGCTGACGGCGCCGAAGGACCTGGCCGGCAAGCGCGTCGCGGTGACCCAGGTCGGCTCCAGCTTCCATTACTCGCTCGGGCTGCTGGCCGACAAATACGGTTTCAAGGTCAGCGATGTCAGAGTCATTCCGCTGCAATCGCTGTCGAATGCCGCAGCGGCGCTGCAAGGCGAGACGGTCGATGCGGCGCTGCTGCCGGCCTCGACCGCGCGGAAATTGATCGACGACGGCGGGGCGAAATTGCTGGGCTGGGTCGGCGATGAGACGCCATGGCAATTGGGCGCGGTGTTCGCCTCGCCCAAGACGCTGACCAACAAGCCGCTGGTGACCAGACTGCTCGCCGCGCTGCAGCGCGCCGACCGCGAATATCACGACGTCATCCTGGCCTCGGTCTCGGACGGTAAGGCCGCGATCAACGAGAGGACAAAGCCGGATCTGGACATCATCGCCAAATACACCAATCTGCCGGTCGAGCAGGTGGTCGGCAATTGCGCCTACATCGATCCCGACGGCAAGCTCGACGTCACGAATGTCGACAACCAGATCAAATGGCTGCAGCAGCAGGGTTTTGTCGACAAGGGATTCGACGCGGGGGACATCGTCGCGAAGGATTATGTCAAGCCGGATCGATGAGATCCTCTCCGCATCGTCATGGCCGGGCATAGCCGTCCGAAGGACGGCGTGGCTTCCGCTCGCCTATGTCCCGGCCATCCACGTCTTTGTCGCAGGCAAAGTAAGTCGTGGATGCCCGGGACAAGCCCGGGCATGACGGGCTAAAACGAAGTCGGGAAATTTGGATAGCCGGAAATTTGCATGGACCTGATCGCCGATCATATCAGCCACCGCTTCGGCGTGCTCGAGGTGCTCGACGACGTGTCGTTTGCGGTGAGCGCCGGTGAGGTGGTGGCGATCGTCGGGCCGTCCGGCTGCGGCAAGAGCACGCTGCTGTCGATCCTCGGCGGCCTGCTGCAGTCGACCGCGGGCACAGCCGAGCTGCGCGGCGCGCCGCCGGCGGACAGCCTCAATCCGCTGACCTTCGTGTTCCAGGATTTTGCCCTGCTGCCCTGGTGCAATGTGGAGGACAATGTCGCGTTTCCGCTGTCGCACACCGGGCTTTCCGCCGGCGCACGGGGTGCGCTGGTGGATGACGCGCTGCGCCGCACGGGACTATCCGACTTTCGCGCCACCTATCCGAAGCAATTGTCCGGCGGCATGCGACAGCGGGTCGGTATCGCGCGGGCACTCGCGGTCAAGCCCGCGATGCTGCTGATGGACGAGCCGCTTTCGGCGCTGGACTCACAGACCCGCGAGCTCCTGATGGAGGATTTCATCCGGCTGCTCGCCGACGGCGCCATGGGCGCGGTCTATGTCACGCATAATCTGGAGGAAGCGGTGCGGCTTGCCGACCGCATCGTGGTGCTGTCGCGCCGGCCGGGCCGGATCCGCGAAGTCGTCACCATCCCGATGACGCGCGGCCAGCGCAGCGATGTCAATGCCCGCGGTCAGTTGCTGGCACTGCAGGACCAGCTGTGGTCGCTGATCCGCGAGGAGGCGATCGACGCGGAACGCGAGGTGCAGCATGCTTGACCGCGCACCGTCCGACCAGAAGCTGGAAGCCGGTTCCGAGACGCGGCCTGTGAAATTCCGCGGCGGCGGCTTTGTGCCGGGCACGAGCCGCCATGCCGGCTGGATCGCGCTCGCTGCCGTGCTTGCCGTCTGGCAGCTCGCGGGTAGCGTCGGTCTGGTCAATCCGCTGTTCCTGCCGACGCCGCTGGCGACCGCGCGGGCAATCTGGCAGCTCGCTGTCAGCGGCGCGCTCTGGCACCATTTGTCCTATTCGCTGATGCGGATCGGCACTGGCTGGATCCTCGGCACCATTGCCGGGATCGCGGTCGGCTTTTCAATCGGCCTGTTCAGCCATGCCCGCAGCATCGGCATTACC
>NZ_JBAURI010001203.1:0-10118 GCF_049581145.1 Bradyrhizobium sp. | reverse complement strand
GTACCGGAGCTTTTCGTCGAAGGACGACCTGATTGTTGCCTATCTTGCCAAGCGGAACGATGACTTCTGGCGCCTGTGGGACGAGGCTTTCGCCAAGCATGACGGCAATCCTCGCGCCCAGCTCCGCGCGATCATGACTTACCTCGCGGGCAGGACGACGCAACCGGGTTACCGCGGCTGCCCGTTCATCAACTACTGTGCGGAGTTTCCAGACCCATCCCATCCAGGGCACAAAGTCGCCCAAGCGAACAAACGGGAAATGCGGATGCGTTTCCATCGGATCGCCGCGGCATTGGCCGTACCGCAACCAAAACGATTAGCGGACGGGCTTTTGCTCCTGGCGGAGGGCGCCTATGCCATCAGCCAAACCTTGGGCGGCCCGAACGGGCCAGGCAAGGAGATCAATGCCGCAGCAGACGCCTTGGTTGAAGCCCAACTGACGCCCTCACGAAAGCGCCATTGATAAGCCCATCCGCTCTCCTATCATTCTCCGATAGCCCGGTTTCAGCGTTCTCTTCGTGGTCGAGACTAGACCGTGTTCCGGGTGCGCGATGCCAGGCGAACACAATCAGGAGATATTCGTCGGCAAGCCAGGAGTTGCAGTGCAAGATTATACACGTCGAAGGGCAGGCAACTCGCCGCATTTACGGCCGAAATAAGAAGGGCACCTTGATTCGTAGCGGAGAACGTCGAGTTCCTTCCCGGAGAGATTTGGGGAAAAACAAGCCAGGAGCCCGCGATGCGGCGAATTCTGATCGTGGATGATGATCGGCCGGCAACAAGGAGATTGCGGTTCGGCTGAGCGGATTCCGGTGACCTTTGTCGATGGCTGACGGATGCACTGTGTCTCTTGTTTTACCTCTGGTAGGATTCTATCTTTGGCAGGACAATCGTGTGCACCACGATCCAGGAGTCGTCGAAACGGCGAAGCTAAGGTGTCAAGCCGCGGGGAGACAGCATGCAGCGCATTCTCGTTGTGGACGATGATCCGACGGTCTGCATGGCCATCGAAGTCAATCTGAGACGGCACAATTTCGAGGTCACGATCGCCGACGGCGGCGACGCCGGGTTGCGGGCGCTGGAAGGCGGCGAGTTCGACCTGATGATTGTCGACATTTTCATGCCGAACATGCGCAGCTTCGAGTCGATCAGAATCTTCCACGAACGCGCCCCGAGCGTTCCGCTGATCGCGATGTCGGGCTACGCCTTTGCCAACCTCGATTCGTCGGCGCCCGATTTCCTGAGGATGACGTTTGAACTCGGCGCAACGCGCTGCCTGCGCAAGCCGTGCAGACCGGCGGCGCTCTTGACCATGGTCAACGAATGCCTGTCGGAAGCGCGAGCGCCCTTTCCGGGAGCAGCTCAACTGAGATAACGCGCGGGTCACGAGCGATGCGATAGGAGGCAACCTCGGACCTTTAGGAAATGCGCAGCAAGTCTCCGCCTGTGGATAACCACCTGCATGCCTGGACGATCGATTCCATTGGCCGAGCCGGTCCTGCCACGCCGGCGGCGCGGCGGGGAAGGGGCAGTGCGTAGGATGGGTGGAGCGAAGCGATACCCATCAATCGCAAGCGTCAAGATGATGGGTTTCGCGAAGTGCTCAACCCATCCTACGAGCTATTTGTGCACACCGTCGCGTCTCTTTGCAAACCTTCAGGATGAAGCTGCAAAAAAACCTAATCTCCGATATTTTGAAAAATACAACCGGTCCGTCCCCCCGCTTCCAGACCCGGCGCGAGAGGCCCAATTGCGCGCGGGCAGCGGATGTTTGCAATCGCGCCGACATCGAACAGCTCCGCGACATCGCCCCTGAGCCGGAACCACTGCGCGATGTCACCATTGCGCAGATCGATGATCAGCAGGCCACAGCGCGGCACCGCATCGCTAGCCTTCATTGTCGCATCCCACGGCAGCCAGCCAAAAGGCGTAGGATGGGTGGAGCGAAGCGATACCCATCAATCGCAAGCGTCAAGATGATGGGTTTCGCGAAGTGCTCAACCCATCGTACGAGCTGAGATGGTCATTTTCGAGACGACTTTCCTCGCCCTCGCATTCGCCGATGCATTCGGATACGCGCTAATTGCGTCGCGAGCGCGTGCACTTGTGCAAAGTTCACGAGCCGTCAGCATATTCAATAGAACGGGCGGTACACTGTTGATCGGCGCAGGTGTGGCGGCCGCGGCGGCCCGGATGGCTCAAAACTGATTATACAGTTGAGCGGATGCCCGGCGAGGTCGCGAGATGTCTCTTGTCGAGGGGGGTAACTGACCAGGCCGAGAGGCGCCCTGTCGCTGCTGAATGTTGATGTTTGCATGGGTGGTCGGCAGATCTCCGGAAGGCGTACGCCGGCATGTTTCCATCGGAAGGACCGCGGCGATACGTCATCACATGCCAAATAACCTGTTCCGGCATTGCGTCCGCGAAGTGTCCGCCTGCATGCCTGGACGATCGATTCCATTGCCCGAAGCGGTCGTGCCACGCGGGCAGCGCGGCGGGGAAAGGCAGTGCCTTGGCCAGGACGACGCCGCGCGCGATCGCGCGTGCCACGTGTTGGCCGCGGCCATGCCGAGTTCGGTGAGGCCGAACAGCGGATCAACCGGCCCGGTGTGACGGAGCAAAGGAAAAGACGGCGAACTGCGGCAAAGGCGCGCCGTTTCTATTCGGAGGTGCTTGGGCCGCTTGCGCTGACCGCCCCGGTAACCATGTTCAGCGCGCTGATGGGCGGAAGCGCCCGAAGCCCACGAGTTGGTGATAATGTCGCGGCATCAAGGTACCGGTTTGCTCGTTCTGAACGATCGATTTCGTGAAAGTTGTCATATGCACGGCCTGATCTCTGGCGATACGGGGCTTTCGGATTCACAGATCTCCTCTGCCGTCATTCCGGGGCGCGCTGTTGCATGAGCCCGGACTCCATGACCACCGGCGGGAGGTGTGTTGTGGACGCGTTGCCGCGCCTGCCCAAATATTTCGATCTGTGGCTATGGATTCCGGGCCTACACTCCGACCGGCTAGCGCAGGCCGGAGTGCATCCGGAATGACGAACGAGGGGTCAACTCCGATCGGGTGCTTTCATGGAATCGCTCGTTCAGCCCGTAAAACGGCAAGCTCCGCGGGGGCAGTTGCCATATTGAGCGCCTATCACCGGTGAACTATCAATTGACGGGAGTCGACGATGAGCGGGCTTGGCGAGATCAAAAACGACGGTTTTGGCGATCGGCGCCGGCTTTTGCGCTATGGGGCGTTCGCGCTTCCGTTCATTTTTCTCAAATCAGCCCGTGCAGTCGAGCCGGCTGGCTCGGTCGAAGACCTCACGGGCGAGGCATTCGCGGAAAACGGTTCGGGCCGTCGCACCCTTGATCGGGCCGCGCCGGTTTTTATCGGCGACGAAGTCGAGACCGGGGTGGCGTCCCGGCTGGGAATGCGCCTCGGGCGGAATACGACGGTGAAGCTGGGCGACCAGGCGAGGCTGAAGATCGACAAGTATCTCGTCGATGCCGGTGGCGAGATGACACTGAGCGCGGGGCCCTTGCTGTTTGATGGACAGCCGCACCACGCGAGCGTCAGAATTCTCAGCCCCTTTGCAATGATAGCGGTACGCGGCACGCGATTTTTCGCCGGGCCGAGCAACGGCCGTTTCGGCGTGTTCGTCGCGCGCGGCTCGGTGACGGTTGCCGCGGCGCGTCAGCAGGTGACCCTGCGCGTAGGCGAAGGTACGGACATCGTATCGCCCGGTGCGCCGCCGACGCCGGTCAGCGATGGGCGCCCGAACGCATCCGCGCGGCACTCGCGAGCGTCGGCTGAATGTTTCCAGGCCACCGGCCTCAAGCCGGAAAAGACGAGCCGGCAACCGATAGGTCGTTTCAGCCGTTGTTGCAAACAGCTGTGTTCGGAGCGACCGCGCGGCAGCCCGATGGGTAGAGTACGTCGAGCATGGCAACAGCACCGGCCCGTCGCGGCGGGTCTGATGACCTTGGCCGTTCTGCTGTTGGCAACCATCCTGCTCCCGAAGGCCGTGAGCGATGCGTTGCGCGACAGCGCCTTCGACCTCGTGCTCGCTGGCGATCAGTCGTTGCGCAGGCCTGTCGCATCCGGCCTCAAAGTGTTGGTCGTCGATGTCGATCGTTCCTCCATCGACGCATCGGGTCCGTGGCCTTGGCCGCGGGAGACGATGGCACGGCTCGTCCAGGCAGTGGCCGGCGGGCGCCCCGCTGCAATTGCAATCGACGTGTTGTTCGCCGAGCCAGACGACCGCTCGCCGGCGGCGCTGGCCCGACGGCTCGGCTCGATGACCGGGCATGCCGAAATCAGCGCGCTGGCGGACAGCCTGCCGGACGGTGACAAGCTGCTGGCGCAAGCAGCCAGCAGCGTCCCCACAGCGTTCGGATTTGTGCTCGACCCCGATCGCGATGGCGGGTTGCCGGCAGCACCGATCGTGAGCCGCGGGGCGCTGCCGTTCGACGATTTGTGGCAGGCCAAGGGCGCGATCGGTCCGACGCCGACCCTCGCAGCGGCAGCGCGTGGGCTTGGCGCGCTTTCACTGCCCGGCAGCGCCGATGGCGCGATCCGTCAGGTTCCGGTCTTCGTCGCCGTCGGGCGCGCCTTGATGCCAAGTCTCGCTGCCGAAGCGGTGCGCCTCGCGTTCGGGGCCTCGAACTATCTCATCGAGAACGAGCCTCCGACCCTTGTGGTCGGCAGCCGACGGGTCGCGCTTCCACGCGATGGACTGCTCCGGCTCGCGCCACGGTCTCCGTCACATCGCGCCGTCCGCACACTATCCGCGATCGATGTGATCGAGGGCCGCGCCGACCGTGATCGGCTGAAGGACGCACTGGTGCTGCTCGGCGGCTCGGCGCCCGAACTCAATGGCCTGCGCAAAACGCCGGGGGACCCGCTGACACCGTCGGTGCAAATCCAGGCGGACGCGGTCGAGCAGATGGTCGCCGACCGCGTGCCGAGTGCATTGACGGCCGCATCCATTGCGCAGCCGTTGACGATTCTGGTGATCGGCGCGCTTGCCGTCCTGCTTGGCGGCGCTTTGCCTCCTGCCTCCGGCAGCACGATCCTGGGTTGTACGATCGCGCTGCTGTGGATCGCCGCAATCGCGGTATCGGTGTTTGCGGATCGCCTCGCCGATCCGCTGACCCCCTCCATTGCGGCCGCAGCGGTGTTCGCCGTGACAGCCAGCACCGCATATTCGGTAACGCGCAGGCGCGAAGCCCTGGTTCACCATCGGCTCGAACAGCATCTCGCGCCGGCGGTTGTCCGCCGCATCATCGAACAACCGAACCTGGTCAAGCTCAGTGGCGAGCGGCGTGAGGTAACCTCGCTGTTCACGGACATCGAGAGTTTCACGGCCACGATGCATCGCGCCGGCCCCGAGGAGCTGGTCACGACGCTTGACGAGTATTTCGAGGGCGTTGCCGACATCGTCATCAGGCATGGCGGCATGATCGACAAGATCGTCGGGGACGGCGTGCATGCTCTCTTCAATGCACCTCTCGACCTCGAGGATCACCCACGACGCGCCATCGAATGCGCGATCGCCGTTCAAGAGTGGAGCGAGGGCTTTCGCCGCCGCGGCCCGGCCGCAGCGATCGGGCTCGGCCGCACGCGAATCGGGATCGAGACCGGGGCCGCCATCGTCGGCGACGTCGGCATTCAATCCAAGCTCGACTACACGGCTCATGGCGATTCCGTCAATATGGCGGCGCGGCTGCAAGCCAGCAACAAGGAAATCGGGTCGGCGATTTGTGTCGGGCCAGGTGCGGCTGCGCGATGCGGAGCACCATTGCTGCGCCCGCTCGGTCGGCTGGCGATCCGCGGGCGCGAGGAGTCGATTGCGGTCTTTGAGCCCTGGCCGGCCGACGCGCCGCCCGCCTGGCGCGAAGCCTATTTGACGGCCTACGCCATGCTCGACCGTGATGCGGCCAAGGGCGCGACGCTGTTGCAGGAGCTCATCGCCGAACGCCCGGCGGATTTGGCGCTGCGTGGACTGGCCGAGCGGCTGCTGCCCCCCTCGGGGGCAAACATTCCTGATCAGCAGCGATAGCCCGGGGTTTTCGGCCTGCTCGGAAGGACAAGCTTGTCCATCTGGCGTTCTTCGGCAATCACGCCGCGCAGGCCGATCCTTACGCTTCGTGCGAGACGCGGACATCATCCGTGGTCGGCGGAAGCGCGAACCCATCTTCTCGAAACGGCGCAATGCACGCATCGACGAGGCTGGTCGCGTAACGCGATCCACGTCCGGCGGCGAAGTCAGCCGGCGCCATCGACAGCCCCAGCGCGTCGATGCGACATCATCGCTTCCACGGCGTCGGCGACGCCACAATTCGCGCCGCCCGCGAGCGGTTGTCCTGAAGCATGACAAAATGATCTATATCAACATAGACACTACGGAAGCGTGCATACTGAGAATTTATCGCCACATGATGGAGAATGAGAAATGAAAAGGATTGCGACTTTTGCAGCCGCGATGCTCATGGTCTCGGTAGCGATAGCATGCGCGGCATCACCGGTTTACGGACAGAGTGCGGGCAAAGTCCTGATGATTGTGCGTGAAGGATATTCCAGCGATCTGGACCTCGCGATCGAGATGGAAGTCGGTGTGATGGACACCGGTTTGAAGAACGCGGGTTATGAGGTGGAGGTCGCCAGTACATCAGGTCAGCCGATCTTGGGGCCCACCCAGAAGATTGAGAAAGTATCACGACTATCAGAAATAAAACTGAGCAACTATGCGGGGGTGATCATGCCTTGCATGGGTGTCGGCATGTTTCCAGGGCCGCCTGTCAGCTCCGAGGCCGTTGCCGCGGTCAAGCAGGTCCTGGAAGATGGAAAACCCGTGGCCGCTGCCTCGAACGCCAGCATCGTCTTGGCTGAAGCCGGCGTCTTGAAGGGAAGGAAGTACGCCTATGTCACGGATCCGCTCAATCCCGCGCCGCAGTGGGCGGGACGAACGGACAAGAGGTTCGAAGGGGCGATCTATGGCGGACCAGGCGTCGTTCAAGATGGAAAAATAATCACTTCCGGGATTTGCCCCATACTGGCGAAAGGTCTCGGCCTGCCCAATGGGACTGTCGAGTTGACAAAGAAATTCGTTGCCGCGTTGGGCACCAAATAAGTTCTGGGAGAAAGTACGCGCGAGAACGACGGCGGAGTGACCGACGCGACCGCATGCAATGCTGGTCGATGGCCGGCGGCTGATAGCACCTACCCCTAGCTCCGGACATCACCCCTTGTTGCGGCACTTGGGCTTCTTGCCAAGGGCGACGTCGCCGATAATCAGTACGATTTGAACTGAGCCTTTAAGTAAGGTGAAAGAGAGGTTTTCCTATAGCCATCGTGGATCCGCATGCGAAAAACGGGACGGAGCGAGGTGTCGATGCCTGTTGCGCATAGAATGTCTCCGTCTCGTCGGGGCTCTTGCTATCGCGCCGGATCGCTCGATCCTTCTGCGGCCGAAATTCGGGCTGAGAAACTGTCATGAGATGGCGTTGGCCGTATCCGACGTTCGGAGACGTGATGGGTGTTCTATTCGTCGTCGTTGTGCTTTGTCTTATCGCTTTCGGGTTCCATTGGTTTCCGAGTTCTAGGAATTTCAAACCGAACAATGGCTTTGGTCCGGATTGGGATTGCACCGTCATGCCCAAAGGTGACCCGGTCTGCATAAAGAAGCTTAGCCCTTAAAAGAACCATCAGCATATCTGCCAACGGCACAGCCGTTCAACCCCCAGCTGCGGAAACCCGTGCGTTTCGGCACTTACGCTTCGTGCCGATGGGACCTGATCCGCACC
This sequence comes from Bradyrhizobium sp., assembly GCF_049581145.1. GTDB lineage: Bacteria > Pseudomonadota > Alphaproteobacteria > Rhizobiales > Xanthobacteraceae > Bradyrhizobium. The sequence goes on along the minus strand of NZ_JBAURI010001203.1, from coordinate 2,322 downwards.
CGGCTCGCCAATAACATAATTGCATGCCGCGCCGAGACAGGCTCTATTAAGCAGCCTGCGGTCAGTCGCTAGATGGGCCCATTCGAATGCAAGTCAAGGTTGCCAGAACTGTAGGAGCACTGTTCATCAATTCTGATGGAGCGGTGCTACTCGGTCTGCGTTCGCTCACGAAAAGAACTTGGGCTGGCTATTGGGATATAATTGGAGGGCACGTCGAGGATGGGGAAAGCCTCGACGATGCGCTTGTCCGTGAATCTCAAGAAGAACTTGGGGTAGTACCACGTAGGTTTAATCTCATTGCAACATTCAAAGAGCGACTTCCGGAAATTCATGGAGATGCGCTGCATCACGTTTACGCCGTAATGAGCTGGGAAGGTGGCAATCCGACCAACGTCTCCGATGAGCACACGGAACTGAAATGGTTCAGCATTAGCGAAATGCTCCTATTGAAGAATATTGCTGATGTGGAGTACCCGCGGTTTGTCCAGCTTGCTTTGACAGTTAAGGCGTGACTTCCGAATGGGTCAAGGGCGGCAGGGGGTGGCACCGCCGGTCTCTACCCCAGCTCCCGACATCACCGTGCGTTCCGGCACTTACGCTTCGGGCCTTGGCGGTTTGGGACGCCGGCCGCCACAGCGCTTGGCGGGATCGTCATGCCGGCGTCCAAAAACCTGCACAGTCTCCGACACTCGAGTGGGCAATCGCAATCAGCCAAGGTTGTGCAGACTGGGATTCAGGGCACCCCAAGACCCGTTGCGGCTGATCGCCTCAACGGCACCGGTCTGAGAATTGCGGCGGTACGTCAAATTGGACTGGCCTGACAACGCGGCGGCTTTGACGATTTTGCCGTCAGGCGTACTGACGCGCGTCCCGGCGGTCACGTAACAGCCGGCCTCGACAACGCAGGCGTCACCAAGAGAGATACCAACACCCGAGTTTGCTCCGAGAAGGCAGCGCTCTCCAACTGAGATGGTTTCTGTTCCTCCGCCCGAGAGCGCGCCCATTATCGATGCGCCACCACCAATGTCGCTGCCGTCACCCACGATGACACCAGCGCTGATACGTCCTTCGACCATCGACGCCCCCAACGTTCCTGCGTTGAAATTGCAGAACCCCTCATGCATGACAGTCGTACCAGGAGCGAGATAAGCCCCCAAACGCACTCGATTGGCATCGGCGATGCGGACTGCCGAGGGTACCACGTAGTCCGTCATCCTCGGGATTTTGTCGACGCTTCGGACATCGAGGGCAACACCATCGGCTCGCATACGCCACCGAATATTGTCGACTTCACTTGGGAGACACGGGCCAATCGATGTCCATGCAACATTGGTCAATATCGAGAATATCCCTGTTAGGTTTATCGCGCGCGGTCGACCAAGGCGATGGCTCAGCAGATGGAGACGCAAATAGATGTCGAACGCATCTACGGCAGGCTCGCTCAGGGATTTGATCGAAGTACGTACAGCACGAATGGTCACTTTGCGCCTAACGTCCTTTCGAAGGGGTAGTATCGCTGCTACCTCACCCAGCTCAGCGAGCGCCTGATCGGAAAGATCAACGGTCCCGCAGCTATCGACCTGGTGCGAAAGGCGCGGATTAGGAAACCAAGCGTCGAGAATAGTCCCGTCGTCGGCGATCGTCGCCAATCCACTACCGATAGCACCCGAACGTTCCGGCGTTATTTGAGCCATGTCGTACCCTCTGATGAGGTGAGGCGTCAGTCGCCAACTAGATGCGACGCAATGAAAGTCCGCGCCAACATAAGGAGCAGCAATGGCCGCGTCACCAGTTCTTTCAGTGACGAATGTCCGGGTTGGGTCATGGGGCGTCATGGCCGTTCGCGGATGGGCACAGCCGGTCTAACCCCAGCTTCGGAAATGCCCGTGCGTTCCGGCACTTACGAGCGCGACCGGGACGAGGTGGAACGACGTGGCGATTCGCGATCGGGACGGCCAGTCCATTGCGCCCCGGCCGCAACCAAAATTCAATGCTCTGAGATGCGCCAATGGGCGACACCGAATCTAAAAGGGGGCAATGATCAGGGACTCTTGCAAATGGCCACGAGGAAGTCAGTCGCGCCGATGAATGCGTCCGGCGCCTTCCAAGCGTCGGACCAATCACCATCTAAAAGTGGATCAGCGAGATGGAGTTGGAAATAGTCCGCGAAGATTGCAGGTCGATGTCCGTACTCATATTTCGCACCCCAGATCATGCGCCTCCAATGAGCGCCGCCAAAGCAACCAGCAACATGGACAGGTTCGGCCCGGATCAATAGCGCCGTTCAGATTTACTCCGCGGCGGTGGAGCGCACCACGGCCG
>NZ_JBAURI010001202.1:0-1779 GCF_049581145.1 Bradyrhizobium sp. | reverse complement strand
GATCGACGCCTTCCCGCTTGACAACGCCGCCGAGCTAACCAAGATGGTCAAACAGAACGAGAAAGACCTCATCGACTTCTATCGAGCGCAACCGAAATACGAGGCGTGCTCGCGTTGCCGCCAAGTCGTTGACCTCAACGCGCTCGTGTGCAAGCCGTGCGCGAACGGCGAGAAATCGTACCTTAGGAGATGACCATGGCTAAAAACATGATGGGCTACACACCGGCCGATGACGGCGTAACAACGGAACGCCTCAGCAAGGTGCTTGAGCGCGGCGATGCTGTTTTGCTGTACCGTCCGAGCGCGAAGCTAACAATCGCCGTGCCAGCGAGTTGGGCCACCGTCGAACTTGAAGATCCAATCGAAGATTTCGATTGGGCGGATCGTATCGAATGAGCGACGAGCCATTACAGAAGGACGGTGACAAATGACCTACGATGACGTGCGCCAAGCCATCAACGCGCAGTTGCCGGCCGCAAGTCTCAACGGTGCAGACCGCATTGCCGCCGCCATCCTGGCGCTCATGATGCGCTCGGGCATGCAGAACGTCGATGCCACCACGCTTATGAACGCCTTCGTCAAGCCCGGCAGCGATCCGACCCAGGGCGGCGCGGTATGAAGCCTCTCCCCGGCACCCAGCCTGACCCAAGCATGTCCGCTTCAGGGCGTGCCAATGCAGCGATCGTCATTGCGGTCATTGCTGCCGTGGCACTCGGCTGGCTGGTGTTCCAATGAGGATCAGCGAGGCTGATGCCCGCAAAATGGGCGCTTTGCCATCGAGAATCGTTTCTAAGGGGCGTCTACGGGTTCCGACGATGAACAAGACGGAGGAGCGGTATTTCGACCTCCTGCGAGTCCGTAGAGCCACTGGAGAGCTTGCCTGGATTCGCTACGAAGGGGTCACGCTCAAGTTGGCCGACGACACCCGCTATACCCCGGACTTCGCGGTGATGCTTGCTAACGGCGAGTTGGAGATGCACGAAACCAAAGGGGCGTTCCGGCGTGAGGATTCTTTCGTGAAGCTCAAGGTCGCAGCCGAGCAATTCCCATTCCGATTTTACTTAGCGACTTGGACCAAAGACGATGGCTGGACCATCGAGGAAGTGTAACCATGAAACTGTTTTTGATGATCGCGCTCGCGGCGCTGGTACTCAGCGCGTGCGGCGGGGGCGGATCGCTGCCCGTGCATCCGACGCCAAGCCCAACGCCCTGCGTTGTGGTGCATCTCTGCAACGTGGAACCGGGACCGACGCCGACGCCTTAGGTGCCAATCGCTATCCAGGTTGTGGTTGTAGTAGTAGCACTGCCGCTACATGTAATTAACGTCCCAGAAACTTGATTGAAGGCTTGAACGCCCAGCAAAGAACCGGATGCCGTGAAGTACGTCGTCCCGTAAACGGTATAGCTAAATTGGCTCGAAAACGCGGCAGCTCCACTTAACGTAATGGTTACCGCCGCACCAGTGCCGACGAAAGATCCTATCACCATATGCAGCGTACTCGCAACCGCTGCCCCCGCTGCGGTGTAGCACGGCGGCACGTAACTATATGTTGAACCGCCGCCCACAATGCACCCGAGCGGTTTGCTAAACCCAAATGCACCACCCGCCGGATTAAGTACCGACGGATCGTTAAAGCTCAGTGTACCGCTTGTGCTCGATCCGCCCATCTGAATATGTCCGATCGTCGTACTGTAGGACGCAGCGAGATCGCCAGCGTTGACGCCCGGAGCCGTCGCACTTCCGGCGATAACCGCTCCAAGAAACGAGTAGTTTAAGCT
>NZ_JBAURI010001201.1:0-6748 GCF_049581145.1 Bradyrhizobium sp. | reverse complement strand
GTCCGCTCCAGCTCGGCGCGCACGAAGTCCAGCGGGATCAGGTGGTCGGCAGCGGGCGGCTCGACTTTCTCCGCCGCGCCCTTCTTGCGTGGCCGGGCGGCCTTGGTGCGGGGGGCGCTCGGCTTGGGCTTCTTTTGAGGCGGGAGGTGATGAAGGGGAATAACGGAGGCACTGGTTTCGTCGGCCATGGAACTCGTCTCTACAACTGGTCACGGGCGGCGGCGCGGCGCGCCTGTCCTCGTCCCGATCCTGCGGATGTCGATTCGGCTCGCGACATTCTACCCCGATCTGGGGCAACAGTCGGCGGAACTTCGCGTCGCCCCGGCGGTCGGAAAAGCCGGCAGAAATCCCGGAATTTCGACGCAGCTTGAGCCGTTCTGCCACCAGGCGACGCAAATCATGCCGCTACTGATCCGAGAAGCTATCCCATCGCGGGCGGCAGAAGGTGGCGCGGGAGTCACAGGGCCGACCGAAATGCGCGCATGCGATTCCCGCCGGCAACCCTCTCCCGAACGCGAGTGCATTTCGGCAACTCGCTCATTGGCCGGCAGGTGGCCTTTCACGAAGAACTTGCGTTCCCCGGCAATACCCGCGTCCCTAGATGTCGATGTTGGCGCTGAGCGAATTGTCCTGGATGAATTCGCGGCGCGGCTCGACCACATCGCCCATCAGCTTGGTGAAGATGTCATCGGCCTCGTCGACCTCCTTGACCTTCACCTGCAAGAGCGAGCGTGCATTGCTATCCAGCGTGGTCTCCCAGAGCTGGCTCGGGTTCATTTCGCCGAGGCCTTTGTAGCGCTGCAGCTTGATTCCTTCACGACCGGCGTTGGTGACGGCCTCGAACAGATCGACGGGACCATGAATGACGGTTTCGGTTTCTTTCCGCCTGAGCAGGCCGGGGCGGGCATAGGCCAGCTGCAGTCGCGCCGCGTAGTCGTCGAGCTTGCGCGCATCCGCCGAGCCGAGCAGCGCGTCGTCGATGGTGGCGGAATCCTTGACGCCGCGCACGGTGCGCTCGAACAGAAAGCCCTGGCCTTCGGTGAACTGTCCGACCCAGCCGCGCTCGACCTCGTCGGCGAGTGCATCCAGCCGCTTGGCGATGTAGCCGGCAGCTGCGGCGGCCTTTTCCGGATCGCCAAAAATCTCCTGCCGCAGCACGCCGGCGATCGCCGCCTGCTCGACCACCGTGCGGTTATAACGGCTGTGCAGATTGCGCAGCACTGCGCGGATGGCGCGGGCGTCCTCCACCAGCGTCAGCAGGTCGCGGCCCTTGCGGTCCTCGCCCGAGGCGAGCTTGAACAGGCAATCATCCAGCCCGGTCTCGATCAGATAGTCTTCCAGCGAACGGTCATCCTTGAGATATTGTTCGGACTTGCCGCGCACCACCTTATAGAGCGGCGGCTGCGCGATATAGAGGTGGCCCTGGTCGATGATCGGTCGCATCTGCCGGTAGAAGAAAGTCAGCAGCAGCGTGCGGATATGGTCGCCGTCGACGTCGGCGTCGGTCATCAGGATGATCTTGTGATAACGCAGCTTGTCGATCGCGAAATCGTCGCTGATACCAGTACCGAGCGCGGTGATCAGCGTGCCGATCTGTTCGCTTGACAGCATCTTGTCAAGGCGCACGCGCTCGACATTGAGGATCTTGCCGCGCAGCGGCAGCACCGCCTGGAATTCGCGGTTGCGGCCCTGTTTGGCGCTGCCGCCGGCGGAATCGCCCTCGACGATGAACAATTCGGATTTGGCGGGATCCTTCTCCTGGCAGTCGGCGAGCTTGCCCGGCAGCGAGGAGACGCTGAGCGGGTTCTTGCGGGTCAATTCGCGCGCCTTTCGCGCGGCTTCGCGGGCTGCGGCGGCCTGGATCACCTTGCCGACGATCGCCTTGGCCTCGGCCGGATGCTCCTCAAACCAGGCGGCGAGTGCCTCGTTGAGCACGTTCTCGACCACCGGACGCACTTCCGAGGAGACCAGCTTGTCCTTGGTCTGCGAGGAGAATTTCGGATCCGGGACTTTCACCGACAGCACCGCGGTCAGCCCCTCGCGGCAGTCGTCGCCGGTCAGCGCGATCTTTTCCTTCTTGGCGTGGGCCTCGGCATAGCCGTTGACCTGCCGGGTCAGCGCGCCGCGAAAACCGGCCAGATGGGTGCCGCCGTCGCGCTGCGGAATGTTGTTGGTGAAGCACAGCACGTTCTCGTGGTAGCTGTCGTTCCACCACAGCGCGGCTTCGACGCCGATGCCGTTCATCTCCGAGCGCACCATGATCGGTTCCGGCACGCTCGCCTTCTTGTTGCGGTCGAGATATTTGACGAACTCCTCGACGCCGCCGTCATAATGCATCTCCTCGCGCTTCTCGACCGCGTGGCGCATGTCGGACAGCACGATGTTGACGCCGGAATTGAGGAAGGCGAGCTCGCGGAGCCGATGTTCCAGGGTGGCGAAGTCGTATTCGACGTTGGTGAAGGTCTCGCCGGAGGCGAGGAATGTCACCTCAGTGCCGCGCTTGCCCTTGGCCTCGCCGACTTCCCGGAGCGGCGCGATCGCGTCGCCATGGGCGAACTCGATGAAATATTCCTTGTCATCGCGCCAGACCCGCAATTGCAGCTTGCTCGACAGCGCGTTGACGACGGAGACGCCGACGCCATGCAGGCCGCCCGACACCTTGTAGGAGTTCTGGTCGAATTTTCCGCCGGCATGCAGCTGGGTCATGATGACCTCGGCCGCCGAGATGCCCTCACCCTTGTGGATGTCGACGGGAATGCCGCGGCCGTCGTCGCGCACGGTGACGGAATTGTCGGGATTGAGGACAACCTCGACCGCGGTGGCGTGGCCTGCGAGCGCCTCGTCGATGGCGTTATCGACGACCTCGTAGACCATGTGGTGCAGGCCGCTGCCGTCATCGGTATCGCCGATATACATGCCCGGCCGCTTGCGTACGGCATCGAGCCCCTTCAGGACCCGGATCGATTCCGCGCCATATTCGCTTGGGATCGAATGCTCAGTGTCGGCGGTCGATTGCCGCGCGGGTTCAGTCATGTGAGGCCTTCGAGGATGATCCGAATCAGCAACGCGATGGGAGGCGCCGACCAGCGTATTTCTGCCATGAAAGGCAGGCGCCGCCTAGCGCAAAGTCGCGAACCATAAACTACTGAATAAATAGGGTTTTTCGATGGTTTTGCAAGGCCGCTGACCGTCGATTCCCCGCCCTCGAAAAAGCTCGATTCGTGCATCCTTTTATATCCCGCAGACCACGGATTTGTGGTTCGGGAATAGGGTTGGCCTACGCTGACGCAAGCCCAATGGCAAGCGAGGCAGGACCGCCTTAAAGGTGGCTTCGTCACGTCAACGGACCGACCGATGTCGCCTCCGCCGTCAGATCGCTATCGGCCGGATATCGATGGCCTCCGCGCCGTCGCGGTGCTGCTCGTCGTGCACTTCCACGCCTTTCCGGAGGCCGTGCCCGGCGGCTTCATCGGGGTCGATATTTTCTTTGTCATCTCAGGCTTCCTGATCACGGGGATCGTCGCCCGGGAGCTTGGTTTCCAAAAGTTCAGCCTGCTCGCCTTCTACGACCGACGGGTCAGGCGAATTTTTCCGGCGCTGATCGTCGTGCTCTGCGCCGTGATGATGCTCGGCTGGCTATGGCTGCTGCCGGAGGCCTATGCGGGGTTGAGCGTCAATGTGTTTGCCAGCGCGGCCTTTGCCGCCAACATCGCGCTATTGCTGCAGTCCGGCTATTTCGACATCGAATCCGCCAGGAAGCCGCTGCTGCATCTGTGGTCGCTCGGCATCGAGGAGCAGTTCTACCTGGTCTGGCCACTGATCCTCATGCTCGCGGCTCGGGCCCGGCTCAGCCTGGTCTGGGTCGTCGCCCTGCTCGGGATCGCCTCCTTTGTCCTCAATATCGTGCTGATCGGCACCGACCCGGTCGCGACCTTCTATCTGCCGTTCACCCGGGCTTTCGAACTGCTCGCGGGTGCGGCGCTGGCCTGCGTGTGGGGACGGCTCGGCCCGAGCGGTGCGGCGAGCAACTGGCGCGCCGGTCTGGGCATCGTGCTGATCGCGGTCGCCGCCGCGATCCTCGATCCGCGTCGTGCTTTTCCGGGTTGGTGGGCTGTCCTGCCGGTCGCCGGCAGTGCGCTCGTGTTGTCGGCGCCATCGGCTTGGACCAATCGCCATTTGCTGGCGAGCCGGCCTTTTGTGTGGGTCGGCCTGATCAGCTATCCGCTCTATCTCTGGCACTGGCCGCTGCTGGTGTTCCTGACGGCGATCAAGTTCCGGCCGCTAACCCCGCTCGAGCGCGAACTGATCGTGGTCCTGAGCATCGCGCTGGCCTGGGCGACCTATCGGTTCATCGAAACGCCGTTTCGATTTGGCCGGCCGGTGCCGATCAAGACCTTGGGCCTTTGCGGCGCGATGGCGCTGACGGCAGTCGCCGCCGGGATCGTCTGCGAAGCCGGGGGGTTCGAGTTCCGGTTGCCAGCGGAAATTCGCGCGCTGGCCGACGTGCCCGAGCAAACCGCGCAGTGGCGGATTCACCGGTGCCTGCTTGACCTCAGCCACGAGACCTCATTCGCGGACGATTGCGTCGATCGCAACCGCCGGCCGCTGGTGATGGTCTGGGGCGATTCGACCGCGGGCGCGTTGATGCCCGGCCTGCGCCGGGCGCAGCAGACCCATGATTTCGGCATTGCCCAGTTCACGTCGAGCTCCTGCATCCCCGCGCTCGATGCCGATATCGCTGGCGTGCCCAACTGCCGCGCCATCAACGATCAGGTCTTGGGCCTGGCGCAGCGGCTGCAGCCCGATATCGTGTTGCTGCACGGCGCCTTCGAGAAATATCTCGATCATGTCGCGGAAACCGTGACCGCGCTGAAGCAGCAGACCCACGCGCGGGTTGTCGTGCTGGGCCCGGTACCGGGCTGGAAGCGCGGCCTGCCCAATGAAGTGCTGCGCTACTTCATGCTGCATCATCGCCTGATTCCTGACCGATCGGACGATGCCGTGTCATCCAATGGATACGATGCCGTGATGCGGGCGGCGCTGGTGCCGAAAGGAGCGGAGTTCATGTCGGCGTGGGATGCCCTTTGCAATGAGCGCGGCTGCCTGACGCGGACCGGCGCCGCGGCCGGCGATATCACGGCCAGCGATCAGGTGCATCTGACCGAGAAGGGATCGATCTTTCTGGTGCAGTCCATCATCGATCCGCTGCTCGGTGTCCCGGCCACGCCAGCCGCGCTCTCGTCGCAGTAAAGCGGCTCAGCCGCGGCGGCTGATGATGCGGCCGTTCTCGACGTCGAAGATCTCGCCGGATGCGCCGATGTCGCCGAACGCCGCAGGGTCGGCGCCGGTCAGCCAGACCTGCACCCCGAGTTTTGCCAGTTCACCGAACAGCGCGCTGCGTCGGTTCGGATCGAGATGCGCGACGACTTCATCGAGCAATAGCAGCGGCCCGATCCCCGTCGTTTCCGCAACCAGGGTGGCATGCGCCAGCACCAGCCCGATCAGAAGCGCCTTCTGCTCGCCGGTCGATGCGTCGCGGGCCGGCATGTTTTTCGGCGCGTAGACCACCTGCAGGTCGGTGAGATGCGGGCCGTCGAGGGTGCGGCCGGCCGCGGCGTCGCGCGCGCGCTGCTCGCGCAGGATCCTGCGGTAGCGATCCTCTACCGAAGTCGCGGGTTCGCTGAGCAGCGCGTTTTCCATCCAGCCGTCGAGTGCGATATTGGCCGACGGAAACGCGGACATCTCGCCGCGCGCCCGCAGCATCGCCGCCAGTTTCACCGCGGTCTGGCCGCGCATTGCCGCGACCGCAACCGCGAGCTCAGCGGTTTCCCGCTCGATCGCGTCGCACCAATGGTCATCGAAATTGCGCACCTCCAAAAGCCGATTGCGCGAGCGCAGCGAGCGCTCCAGCGCCGAGACCCGGCTGGAATGCTGGCTGTCGATCGCAAGCACCAGGCGGTCGAAGAAGCGCCGCCGTTCCGATGCCGCGCCCAGGAACAGGCCGTCCATCGCAGGCGTCAGCCACACCATGCGCAAATGATCGCCAAAGGCTGTCGCCGAAGCCACCGTCTCACGGTCGATGCGGCAGCGCCTCTGTGCGCCCTGCGCCTCGCCGCGCGGCGCCTCGATGCCGGTGCCGAGCGTCGCCAGCCCCAGCGCGCCCTCGGCCTCCGCGGATACTGCCCATGAGCCGTCGCCCTGATTGTCTGCGATGTCTTCCAGCGTCGCGCGCCGCAAACCCCGGCCCGGTGACAGAAGCGAGATCGCTTCCAGGCAATTGGTTTTTCCCGCGCCGTTCGGCCCGACCAGCGCGACCATGTCGGCCCGCGTCACCAGCCCCGCCGCACGATAGTTGCGGAAATGGCTCAGCGTCAGGCGATGAATGCGGGAAGGGGTCATGCTGCCAGAGATGTCGGGTGCTTTCGACCCCCACAAGGCGAGAGCGTACTTCTCACACCCGCATCGGCATCAGCACATAGAGTGCGCTTTTGTTGTCACGGTCCTGCACCAGCGTCGGCGAGCCGGGATCGGCGAGCTTCAGCACCGCGACCTCGCCCTCGATCTGGGCCGCGATATCCAGGAGGTAGCGGGAGTTGAAGCCGATATCGAGCGGATCGGCGGCGTATTCGACCTCGAGCTCTTCGGTCGCACTGCCGGAATCTGGATTGGTGACCGACAGCACGAGCTTGCCGGCGGACAGCGCCAGTTTGACCGCGCGGCCGCGCTCGCTTGAAATCGTCGAGACGCG
>NZ_JBAURI010001200.1:0-16286 GCF_049581145.1 Bradyrhizobium sp. | reverse complement strand
GCGCAGATCTGGTCGCCGGTGCCGGGCGGACCGGTGTTCCTGCTGGGCCCGAACTTCTACGCGGTCCGCAGCTACAATCCGTCGATGAACTATGCGCTGGCGATCTGCCATCTCGGCGACCGCATTCTGGGCGCGCCGCCCTTCATCCAGCCGTTCCCCGATTCGGAACGGGCGCTCACGCTGGCCGAAGTGCAGGAGATGCAGGTCCGATTGACCAAGGCCGGCTTCGACACCGGCGGCACCGACGGCCGGGTCGGCAATGACACCATGCGGGCGATCCGGGATTATCAGCTGAAAATGGGGCTGACGCCCGCCGACGGCTATGGCGGCCTGAAGCTGCTGGCGCGGTTACGGCAGGGGTCGTGAGACAGCCGTCGGGATGGCAGGAATTGTTTACCTGATCACCGCCGGACCCTGATCGGGCAGCGCAATGTCCAGTACGCGCAGCTGCACGCGCTCGGTGCCCTGATAGCGGTCGACGGCCAGCGAGCCTGCGACATGCAGCGCCTGGCCGCGATGCTCGATCAGTGCATTGCCGAGCTTCTGACCGACCGATCGGAATGCGATGCCGTTGACGACAGCGCCGTCGCCGGACTTGAAGCGCAGGCGCAGATGGGCCTGTCCCACCTCGTCGGCATAGACCAGCTGATGCGACGGCAATGCCAACACCGGCTCGGGATTGCCGCTGCCGAACGGCCCGGCGCGATTGAGCGTGGTCGCGAGCTCGACGGTCACGCCTCGCGCGGAGACCGCCCCGTCGATCAACAGCTCATTGACATGGCGCGACTGAGCCACGTCGCGGGCGAGCGCGGTCTCCATATAGGCGCGGAACTCGGCGAGCTTCTCCTTGCGCAAGGTCACGCCCGCGGCCATCGCATGGCCGCCGCCCTTCACCAGCACGCCATCGACCACCGCCTGCCGCACCGCCTTGCCGAGATCGACGCCGCCGATCGAGCGGCCCGAGCCGGTACCGACACCGCCCGGCTCCAGCGCGATGGCAAAGGCCGGCCGCGCAAACTTTTCCTTCAGCCGCGCGGCGACCAGACCCACGACGCCGGGGTGCCAGCCCTCGGATGCCGTGACGATGACGCTGGCCTTGTCCTCGAACCCGAGCGATGCCAGCGCCTCGGCCTCGGCCTGCGCTTCGGCGGCCTGCTCGATGACGCGGCGCTCGCTGTTGAGCCGGTCGAGCTCGGCCGCGATCCGCGCGGCCTCGGACACGTCGCCCTCGAGCAGCAGCCGCACGCCGAGATCGGCCAGCCCGATCCGGCCGCCGGCATTGATGCGCGGTCCGAGCATGAAGCCCAGGTGCCAAGCCTCCGGCGGCCCGTTGAGCCGCGCCACGTCCATCAGCGCGGTATGGCCGACATGGTCGCGGCGGCGCATCGCGATCAGGCCCTTGGCCACAAAGGCGCGGTTGAGCCCGATCAGGGGAGCGACATCGGCGACCGTGCCGAGCGCGACATGATGCAGCATGCCCATCAGATCGGGCTCGGGCATTTCGCTGCTCCAAAATCCTCGCGCGCGCAATTCGCGATTGACGGCAACCAGCGTGATCAGCGTGAGACCGACGGCTGCGAGATAACCGAGACCGGAGAGATCGTCGAGCCGGTTGGGATTGACCAGCGCGTCCACCTCGGGCAGTTCGCTGCCGGCCTGGTGATGGTCGATGACGACCACCGACATCCCGAGCCGCCTGGCTTCCGCCAGCGGTTCCAGGCTGGTGGTGCCGCAATCCACGGTCACCAGCAGGGTCGCGCCTTTCCCCGCCAAGGCCCGCACCGCGTCAACGTTGGGGCCATAGCCCTCGAAGATACGGTCTGGAATATGAATCAGCGGATCCAGGCCGCAATGTCGCAGGTGCCAGGCGAGCAATGCCGCGGAGGTCGCGCCGTCGACATCGTAGTCGCCGAAGATCGCAACACGTTCACGCCGGATCGCCGCGTCGGCGATGCGCTTGGCCGCCGCTTCCATCTGGGTCACCGTAAATGGATCGGGCATCAGCTTGCGGATGGTCGGATCGAGAAAGTCCAAAACCGCGTCGATGGCGACATCGCGTCCGGCGAGCAGGCGCGCCAGCATCTCCGGCAATTGATGGCGCTGCGCGATCGCGAGCGCCCGCGCCGCGCCGCGGGCGTCAAGCCGGTCGCGCCACAGTTTCCCGGTCAGGGAATGCGTGACGCCGAGAAAGGCCGGCGGCGCTTCGACGGGCAGTGCGGAGGCGGCAAGCGACATCGTGTCAGCCCATCAGCAAGAAGCGCATGCGGGAGCGAGGACGTGGCGCCGACCGCAGGAGTCACCACACAAGCCGGCGCGATTCGCGCCCCACCCGCAGTCTTTGGTCTTGTGCCGCCACGAAAAGTCAGATTGCCCAAACAAAATGCAGCGAGCAAACCGCGGGCAAGCCGACGCATTAAGCTTACGTTAGGCTGAATCCCTCAGAAATGAAAAAGCTAAACACAGCACCCTTCCGGGATTTCCCCGTAAATCTATCGGGCGGGACGCCTGGCAAAGGATTTCGCGAATGGCTGCGGTGATTGATCAACGACCTACGACGATCGCTGGCGAAGCGGCAGAGTTCAGCGACGAATCGGACATTTCCGCGCTGATCGGGCGGCTCACCGCCGAGGTCAACCAGATCGCCTGCGAGAAGACCAAATCGATCCAGCAGATCACCAACCAGATGAAGATGCTGGCGCTGAACGCCCTGATCGAGAGTTCCCGCGCCGGCACGCAAGGCGCCGGCTTCGCGGTGGTCGCCCAGGAGGTGCGCAGCGTCGGGCAACTGGTCGAGACCATCGCGCGCGACCTCGAAAGCCAGCTCACCAAGCGGACCGCCAATCTGGCGAGTTCGATGGGGCGGATGAACGAACGATCGCGCGGCGAGCGCATGGTCGACCTGTCGCTGAATGCCGTCGAACTGATCGACCGCAATCTCTATGAGCGAACCTGCGACGTGCGCTGGTGGGCGACCGATTCCGCCGTCGTCGATTGCGCCGCCTCGACCGACGCGGCGAAGGTCGCCCATGCTTCGGAGCGCCTCGCGGTGATCCTCGGCGCCTACACCGTCTATCTCGATCTCTGGCTCTGCGACCTCGACGGCAAGGTCATCGCCAACGGTCGCGCCGACCGCTTCAACGTCATCGGTCAGAACGTCGGCGCGGCCAAGTGGTTTCGCGAGGCACGCGGCCTGCGCTCGGGCGATGATTACGTGGCAAGCGATATCGAATGCCAGCCGCTGCTCGGCAACGCGCAAGTCGCGACGTATTGCGCGAGCGTGCGCGCCGACGGCAACGCCAATGGCAAGCCGATCGGCGTGCTCGCGATCCATTTCGATTGGGAATCCCAGGCCCGTGCCATCGTTCAGGGCGTTCGTGTCGGGGCCAGCGACAAGGCGCGCGTCCTGCTGGTCGATTCCAGTTTTCGCGTGATCGCGGCCTCCGACGGCCAGGGCATCCTGAGCGAACGCGTCTCGCTCTCGCTCAAGAGCGGACGCAGCGGCTTCTACAAGGACCGCTCCACGCTGATTGCCTATCATGCCACGCCAGGCTACGAGACCTACAAGGGCCTCGGCTGGTATGGCGTCATCGTCGCGGCAGCATAGCGCCGCCGAACCGGCATCAGCAGCCCATCCGATCGGCGACGCCGCCGAAATCCTTGGCGACGATGTCCCAGTCGCCCCTGGCCTCGAAATCATATTTCTGCAGCGGACCGTATTCGGTAGGCCGCGCCACGAAGGCCGTCTTCAATCCAAGCTTCTGCGCGGCCTTCAAATCATGGTTGTGCGCCGCCACCATCATCACCTGCTCCGGCGGCAGGCAGAGCAATCTGGCCGCGCCGAGATAGGTTTCGGGGTCGGGCTTGTAGTGCTCGAACAGCTCCGCCGACATGATCAGGTCCCACGGCAGGCCAGCGAACTTCGCCATCTCGGTCAGGAGCGCCACGTTGCCGTTCGACAGCGGCGAGATGATGTACCGGGTCTTCAGCCGGGTCAGGCCTGCGACGCTATCCGGCCACGGATGCAGCCGGTGCCAGCCCATCGTCAAATGATACAGGTCGGCGTCGTTCAATCCCGCGATCGATAGTTGTGCGACCAGCTTTTCCAGCGAGCGGCGATGCAGCACGTCGAGGATCACGTAACCCTGCTCCGGATGCCGGCGAACCTCGTCCATCGAGGCCGCATAGACCGCGCGCCAGCCGTCGACCAGCGCGATCCAGTCGGCCTCGATGCCGCGCGTCTTTCCCCAAGCGGTGAAATCATTGATCAGGCTGGTGCGCCAGTCGACCACGGTGCCGAACACGTCGAACACCAGCGCCTTCACTTGCGAAATGTCCGACATGATCCCTGCCTTTTATTGATTGGTCTTTGGTCGCTAATCGAGGTGGAACTTCTCAATCTGGCGGTGCTCCGCCTTGATGTAGCGCACCGTGCCCGTGACGGAACGCATCACGACCGTCTCGGTCTCGATCACGTCCTTGCGGAACTTGACGCCCGACAACAGCGACCCGGTCGTGACGCCGGTGGCCGCGAACAGGCAGTCGCCGCGCGCCAGGTCCTCGATGCCGTAGATCATGCGGGGATCGCGGATCCCCATCTTGTAGGAGCGCTCGCGCTTCTCCTCGGTATCCAGAATCAGCCGGCACTGCATCTGTCCACCGATGCAGCGCAACGCCACCGCCGCCAACACGCCCTCGGGCGCGCCGCCGGTGCCGAGATACATGTCGACGCCGGTGTTGTCGGGATCGGCGCAATGAATGACACCCGCCACGTCACCGTCGGTGATCAGGCGCACCGCCGCTCCCGTCGCACGCACGGCCTGGATGATCTCGGCGTGGCGCGGACGGTCCAGCACCAGGACCGTGATCGCGGAAGCATCGACGCCTTTCGCTTTCGCCAGCCGGTGCACGTTGTCGGCGGGCGAGGCATCGAGCTCGACCACGCCTTTGGGGTAGCCGGGTCCGACCGCGAGCTTCTGCATGTAGACGTCGGGCGCGTGCAGCAGCGTGCCACCGTCAGCCATCGCCATGGTCGCGATCGAGCCGGGCATGTTCTTGGCGCAGAGCGTGGTGCCCTCCAGCGGATCGACGGCGATGTCGACCTTCGGACCGGCATTCAGCCCGACCTTCTCGCCGATGAACAGCATCGGCGCCTCGTCGCGCTCGCCCTCGCCGATCACCACCGTGCCCTCGATCGGCAGCTTGTTGAGCTCGCGGCGCATCGCATCGACGGCGGCCTGGTCGGCCGCCTTCTCGTTGCCGTGCCCACGCAGCCGCGCCGCCGACACCGCCGCGCGCTCCGTCACCCGCACGATTTCGAGCGTCAGGATGCGCTCAAGCAGCAATTGGGGCGGAACGGAAATATGGGTCGACATCGGCTTGCTCCTCAAAACCTTTCTCGGGGCGCAACATTGCGCCCGCGACAATCGTTTGACGCGCGATCCGTTCGGACCGAGCGCCTAGTTTTTCTCGATCCGGATCACCTGCGGCCGGCCGCTGATCACCTTGTCGCGCTGCACCGCCTGCAGCGCGCGGTGAACCGCGTCCTCGTGGGTGGCGTAGGTGATCAGAAGGACCGGCACCTGCGAAGCTTTTCCCGCCGATCGGCCCGCGTCAACGCCATTGGGGTGGCGCTGCACGATCGATTCGATGGAAATCTTCTGCTCGGCGAGCCGGTTGGCGATCGTCGCTGCGGTTCCAGGCAAATCTCGCGCCATCAGGCGGATATAGTAACCGCCCTCATGGCGCTCCATGGGCGCCTTTTCGGTCGCCTTGAGACGCTCGACAGGACGTCCGAACGGCGTGATCCGGACCCCGCGCGCCACATCGGCGATATCCGCGAGCACGGCGGATGCGGTCGCGGCCCCGCCGGCGCCTGGCCCGACCAGGGTGATCGGCGCGATACCCTCGCCGTCGATGGTGACGGCATTGGTCACCCCCATGACCTGCGCGATGGAGGAGGATTTGGGTACCATGGTCGGATGCACGCGCTGTTCGATCCCCTTGACAGTCCGCATCGCCACCCCGAGCAGCTTGACGCGGTAGCCCAGCTCGGATGCCGCCCGCAGATCCTCCGGTGCGATCGAGGAAATGCCTTCGACATAGACCGCGCCCTGCGCGACCTTGGTGCCGAAGGCGAGACTGGCCAGGATCGCAAGCTTCTGCGCGGTGTCGTCGCCATCGACGTCGAACGACGGATCGGCTTCGGCGTAGCCCAGCCGCTGCGCGTCCTTCAGGCATTCGGCGAACGACAGCCCCTCCTGTTCCATCCGCGTCAGGATGTAATTGCAGGTGCCGTTGAGGATGCCGTAGACGCGGTTGATGCCGGTTGCGGCCAGACCTTCGCGCAGGGTCTTGACGATGGGGATCGCGCCGCCGACCGCCGCCTCGAAATTCAACGCTCCGCCATGTTTCTCGGCCGCCGCCGCCAGCCGCAAGCCGTGCTTGGCGATCAGCGCCTTGTTGGCGGTCACCACCGATTTGCCCGACTTCAGCGCCGTCTCGATCGCGGATAGCGCAGGTTCCCCCGCGCCGCCGATCAGTTCCACCAGGCAATCCACATTGGGGTCGTTGGCAAGCCGCAGCGGATCTTTCGCCCAGGCAATTCCGCCGAGATCGACGCCGCGCTTCTTGGCCTTTGATCGCGCAGTCACCGCGACGACCTGCACCGCGCGCCCGCAGCGCTCCGCCAAGGTGCGGCCCTCGCTCTCGATCAGGCGGACGACCTCGGCACCCACGGTGCCAAGCCCCGCAATGCCCACTTTCAGGGGTGCGACCATAACGAGAAGGACCTGCGGAAGACTTATCGCCGGTTGGCGAGCGGAACCACGTTGTGCAATGTTTCGATGCCGCTTTCAAGGAAGCGGCGGACACCGCGCGCAGCCTGGCGGATGCGTTGTTCGTTTTCCACCATGGCGATCCGGACAAAGCCCTCGCCGTGCTCGCCGAACGCCACCCCCGGCGATACCACGACGCCGGATTTTTCGACCAGCAAGGTCGCAAACTGCATGCTGCCGACGTCGCGGAAGGCCGGCGGCAGCGGCGCCCAGGCGAACATCGAGGCCTCCGGCGGCGGAATCTCCCACCCCGCACGCCCGAACGACTCCACCAGCGCATCGCGGCGCTTGCGGTAGGTTTCGCGCATCTCGCGAATGCAATCCTCCGGACCGTTCAGCGCCGCGGTTGCCGCGACCTGGATCGGGGTGAAGGCGCCGTAATCGAGGTAGGATTTGACCCGCGCGAGCGCTGCGATGATGCGTTCGTTGCCGACGGCGAAGCCCATGCGCCAGCCCGCCATCGAGAACGTCTTCGACAGCGAGGTGAACTCCACGGTCACGTCGATCGCGCCGGGCACCTGCAGCACCGACGGCGGCGGGTTGTCGTCGTCGAAATAGACCTCCGCGTAGGCAAGATCCGACAGGATGAAGATTTCGTGACGCTTCGCGAAAGCCACCAGATCCCGATAGAAATCGAGGCTCGCGACATAGGCGGTCGGATTGGAGGGATAACACACCACGAGCGCCAACGGCTTCGGAATGGAATGGACGATGGCGCGCTCGACCGCTTCGAAGAATTGCGGCGTCGGTTCCGAAGGCACCGAGCGAATGACCCCTCCCGCCATCAGAAAGCCGAAGGCATGGATCGGATAGCTCGGATTGGGGCACAGCACCACGTCGCCGGGCGCGGTGATTGCCTGCGCCACATTGGCAAAGCCCTCTTTCGAGCCGAGCGTCGCCACGATCTGCGTTTCGGGATTGAGCTTCACGCCGAAGCGCCGATCGTAATAGGCAGCCTGCGCCTTGCGCAGGCCATTGATCCCGCGCGAGGCCGAGTAGCGGTCAGTCCGTGGCTTGCCCAGCGTCTCCTTCAGCTTTTCGATGACATGCGGTGGTGCCGGCAGGTCCGGATTGCCCATGCCCATGTCAATGATGTCGGCGCCGGCATTGCGCGCGGCTGCCTTGGCCCGGTTGACTTGCTCGAACACGTAAGGCGGCAGGCGGCGGATGCGGTAAAAATCTTCCATGGTCCTCAGGCTCCGACAACCGGAGGGCCGAAAGCGCGATTCGCGACCGAATCCAATTTTATCCAGAATTCGAGCTAATTTAGATAGTTAGCTCGACTTCAGGGACCAAATCGTTCGCTTTGCCCTGATGTGCGGTTGAAGCCGCCCTTTTACCACGCAGGCCGCGCCGCGCCAGCGGTTAGCGCGCCGATAGGTTACTTTGGCGCTGAAGCCTGGGCTGCAGCAGCCTGCGCATCCGAGGCTTGCGCGGAGGCGTTCTGGGCTGAGGTCGGCGGTTTCCGAGGCTTCGCGGCCTTGCTCGCGGGTGCGCTCGGTTTTGCGGTGGCAGACGGCCCGGAGGTCGCGGGGGTCACGACTGCCTGGCGGTCGCGCGCGGCAATCAGCTCCTTTTCGATCTTGTCGCGCGCCGCTGGATCCAGCACGGCCTGGTCACGATCGGGCGGCAGATCGTTGACCGGCGGATAGGCGCCGGCTTCCTGCGGATGCTGCGGCGCCGCAACCCCTGGCATATCGGCGACCGTCGTCGAGCAGCCGGCAAGCGCCAGCGCCGCGACGAACAACGCGCTCAAGGCAAACGCCTTTCCCTGCCGACCCGCCGACATATCTCCAGGAATTCCCGATCCGCTTTGTCTTGATTCGCTTTGTCTTGATCCGCTTTGTCTTGCAGTCGTCCGAATCCCGATCCATCGGACGTTGCGGCCACTCAAACCATTTCGCCCCACAACGGTTGAGCCTAGAACAGACACGACTGCCGATAGGACTGCAATGTGACGGAACGAAGATATTTTATCGCAGCGCAACAGAGCTGTCGATCACGGTTAACGGCGCCGCGATTTCGATCTGCCGCGGTGACGCCGCCGAAATGAAGCGATAGTGTCCCCCATCATGACCGATGTGACGATCCAGAGCCAGTCAGAAGCCAAGTTCGACGCCGAGGCCTTTGCGATGAATCTCGCGCGGGCGATGGAAAGCGGCGGCAAGGCGCTCGCAGCCTATCTCAAGCCGCGCGAGAGCGGCGAGGTGAAGGATGCCCCGCCCGCCGAGCTGGCCGAGGTCATCAAGACACTGAGTGCCGTCGCCGAATACTGGATGGCCGACAACGAACGCGCCTCCGATCTGCAGACCAAGATGGCGAAGGGATATCTCGACCTCTGGGGCTCGGCGATGCGCCGCCTTGCCGGCGAAGACGCGGCGCCCGCGATTGCGCCCTCGCCGCGCGACAAGCGATTCGCCGACCCCGAATGGAAATCGAACCAGTTCTTCGACTTCGTCATGCAGGCCTATCTTCTGACCACCCAATGGGCGCAGGACCTGGTGCGCAATGCCGAAGGCCTCGACGCGCACACCCGCAAGAAGGCCGAGTTCTACGTCAACCAGATCACTAACGCGCTGGCGCCGTCGAATTTCGTTTTCACCAATCCCGAAGTGCTGCGGCAGACGCTTGCATCCAATGCGGACAATCTGGTTCGCGGCATGCAGATGCTTGCCGAGGACATCGAGGCGGGAGGCGGCACGCTGCGCATCCGCCAGTCCGATCCGGCCAACCTCGCGGTCGGCGTCAACATGGCGACCACGCCCGGCAAGGTCATCTTCCAGAACGACCTGATGCAACTGATCCAGTACCAGCCGACCTCGGAAAACGTGCTGCGGACGCCGCTTCTGATCGTGCCGCCCTGGATCAACAAGTTCTATATTCTCGACCTCAAGCCGGAAAAATCCTTCGTCAAATGGTGCGTCGATCAGGGCGTCACGGTTTTTGTGATTTCGTGGGTCAATCCCGACAAGAAGCTCGGGACAAAGACCTGGGAAGACTACATGAAGGAAGGCCCGCTCGCGGCGATGGACGTCATCGAGCAGGCGACCGGCGAATTGAAAGTCCACACCATGGGCTATTGCGTCGGCGGCACGCTGCTCGCCACCACGCTGGCATGGCTTGCGGAAAAGCGGCGGGTCCGCGTGACGTCGGCGACATTTTTGGCGGCGCAGGTCGATTTCACCCACGGTGGAGATCTCCTGGTGTTCGTCGACGAGGGGCAGATTTCGGCGCTCGAACGCGACATGCAGGAATCCGGCGTGCTCGAAGGCGGCAGGATGGCGATGGCTTTCAACATGCTGCGCTCGAACGATCTGATCTGGTCCTATGTCGTCAACAATTACCTGAAGGGACAGCCGCCTTCCGCGTTCGATCTGTTGCACTGGAATTCGGACGCGACCCGGATGCCGGCCGCCAATCATTCCTACTATCTGCGCAACTGCTATCTGGAGAACCGGCTCACCAGCGGCTCCATGGTGCTGGACAACACCCTGCTCGACCTGTCGAAGGTGAAGGTGCCGGTCTACAATCTGGCCACCCGCGAGGATCACATCGCGCCGGCTGCTTCGGTGCTTTACGGCTCGCAGTTCTTCGGCGGACCGGTCAAATTCGTGCTGTCCGGCTCCGGACACATCGCCGGCGTCGTCAATCCGCCGGCATCGAACAAGTATCAGTACTGGACCAACGATAGTATTGGCGACATCACGCTTGCCGACTGGATCAAGGGCGCCCAGGAGCACAAGGGCTCATGGTGGCCGGACTGGCGCGAATGGCTCGGCGGCCTCGATCCCGAGGAGGTGCCGGCGCGCCCGGTCGGAACTGACAAGCTACCGCCGATCGAGGATGCGCCGGGCAGCTACGTCAAAGTCCGCGCATAGCGCAACGCCGCACGCTCCGTTATAAGCGACCGTCCGGCGCAGACGAATTTTCAGAAAACGAGCAAGGGGAACATGATGACGCGCGGATTGATGACGCCCGAGTTGTTCTGGCTGACGCTGACGGTAATCCTGACGGGATTGCTGTGGGTTCCCTACGTGGTCAACCGCTGCCTGGTTCGCGGTCTCTCGGGCGCGCTGGCCAATCCCTCCCGCAACGACAAGCCGCACGCGGCATGGGCCACGCGGCTGATGTTCGCGCATGACAATGCGGTCGAAAACCTCATCATCTTCGCGCCGTTGATCCTGATCCTCAGCGAGATCGATTATTCGACCCGATGGACGGTTTACGCCTCTGCGACCTATTTCTGGGCCCGCGTCGCACATCTCGTGGTCTACACGCTGGGGCTGCCGGTGTTCCGCACGCTGGCATTCACCGTCGGCTTCCTGGCGCAGGCGGTGCTGGCGCTGGCGATCTTTGGCGTGCTGTAAGCTTCAAGCCTTTGCACGGCACCCGGCAAACACGATTGCGCCGCGCGCAGCCTCCGGGCTGTCATCTCAGGCCACGGCCTTGCGCACAATGAGATGCAGCATCGTTGCGGGCGTCTGGTCGAAGCTCTTGATCTCGCTGGGACCGGACGAAACCGAATTCCACGCCCCGGCCGCGGCGTAGGTCGCCTGCAGCCACTGCTGCGACGGGTAGTTGTAATAACGGCCGAGCCTGTCCCGGCCACCATCCTCGCCGGTCTTGAAGCTGGCGTAGAATACGCCCTCGGGTTTCAGCGCGCGGTGGATGCGGCCGAGGATACCCGCCAGCTCGTCCCTCGGCACATGGAGCAGACAGGCACTGGCCCAGACGCCGTCATAGGCTGCCTGCGCATCGAGCTCATGGAACAGCATCGTCTCCACGGGATGGCCGAGGCGGCGCGCTGCGATCTCGGCCATTTCCGGCGACCCGTCGGTCACGCGCACCATGAAGCCAGCAGCCAGCATCTCCGCCGAATGGTTGCCGGCGCCGCAGCCGAGTTCGAGGATCGACCCGCCCGGCGGCAGCAATGCGAGAAACCCTTTCAACCGGTCGGACGGAGCTTTCGCCCATTCCGCATAGGCCTCCGCATTGCGCCGATAGAACTGCAGCGTATCGTCGTCCATGCCTGAGCCTTTCGTCACGGAAACAGCGCGATCTGCTCGAGCCCTGCCGTCTCCGGCAGGGCGAACATCAGATTCATGTTCTGGATCGCTTGTCCGGCGGATCCCTTCACCAGATTGTCGATCACCGAGATGACGATGGCGCGATTCCTGATGCGGTCGGCGAATACGCCGATCTCGACATAATTCGAGCCGCGCACGTTCTGGGTCTGCGGCACCACCCCCTTCTCCACGACGTGCACGAAGGGCTCGCCGCGATAGGCCTGTTGCAGCGTCCCGCGCAGATCGTCTGACGTGGCGCCATTGAGCCTGACATAGGACGTGCAGAGTTCGCCGCGGGCCATCGGGATCAGATGCGGGGTGAAGTTCACCGTGACGGCCGCGCCGAACGCGGCGCCGATTTCCTGCTCGATCTCCGGGGCGTGCCGGTGCGTGCCGATCGAATAGGGCGACAGTCCCTCCCCCGCCTCGCTGAACAGCGTGTTCTGCTTCAGCCCGCGGCCAGCGCCGGTGACGCCCGACTTCGCGTCGATGACGATGTCGCCGGCATCGACGAGCTTCGCCCTGACCAGCGGCACCAGCGCGAGCAGCGCCGCGGTCGGATAACAGCCCGGACAGGCGACGAGCCGCGCCGATTTGATCTGCTCGCGGTAGAATTCAGTGAGGCCATAGACGGCCTCGCCTTGCAGCTCCGGCGCCCGGTGCTCGTGGCCGTACCATTGCGCGTAAGTGGCCTTGTCGCGCAGCCGGAAATCGGCGGACATGTCGAGGATCCGGATCTCGGGATTGGCTTTGAGCACGGAGGCAATAATCTCCTGCGTGGTACCGTGCGGCAGCCCGCAGAACACCGCATCCAGCTTGCTCCAGTCGACCTTCTCCCACTCGACCAGCCTTGGCAGGTCCAGCATGAAGAAATGTGGAAAGACATCGGCCATCGTCTTGCCGGCATGGGTATTGGCGGTCAGCGCCGCGATCTCGGCATTCGGGTGCCGCGCCAGCAACCGCACCGCGTCGGAGCCGGTATAGCCGGAGGCGCCCAGAATACCGATCTTCTTCCTGGTACTCATGGCATATCTCCTTCGGCTCCGCCGTCTCTCTGACGAAGGCCCGTCTCTGATGAAAGCCTGCGGCCGCACCTGCGCATTCGACCTGCGGTCTGTTGCGAGTTCGTGTCAGCCCGTACGCTCAGTCTATTGGCGATCGTCGTATAGCACAGGATGATGCGATTTTCGGTCACAGAACATCGCGCAATCCGATGTAGCTCAGCAGAATTTCCCAGAAGGAACTTGCGTGGACCAGTCCCGCCAGACGGGCTCGGGCTTCCGCATGGCCGCGATCGGATGCCATGCCGTACCACTTGATCGCCTGTTGCGTGTCCCTGGGAACGCCGGTGCCGCTCTCATAGGCCCAGCCCAGGTTATATTGAGCATTGCTGTCGTTCTGATCGGCGGCATTCCGAAGCAGAAAAATCCCCCGGGTTTGATCCGCCGGCACGCCCTGTCCTTTGACGTATAGTATTCCGAGATTGACTTGTGCCCAGATCGAACCCTGATCGGCAGCCTTCGAAAACCAATTCGCAGCCTGCCGAAAGTCCTGGGGAACGCCGCGACCGTCTCGATACAGGCTTGCCAGGCGAGCTTCGCCGTAGTCGTCGCCCTGCTCGGCCGCCTTGGCGTACCACTGCGCCGCGACCTTGTCGTCGCGCGCAATACCAAGCCCCATCTCGTACAAATAGCCGAGGTGCGATTGGCTGTAGGGATCGTTCTGCTCCGCCGCCATCAGGAACCAGCGGATCGCCTCGGCGTAGTTGCGCTCAACTCCACGACCGTTCTCGCACATGGTGCCCATATACGATTGGGCCTTGGCGCTTCCACTCTCGGCAAACGGCTTGAGCCGCGCGATCGCAAGCGCGTATTTCTGGCTCAAGAACGCGTTGACGCCTTCGGTAAAGTCGGCACTGATATCCGTGACATAGGGAGCCGATTTCGGCGTCACGCCGATCGGCCCGTGGTTGAATTCGCTGAACTTGTCCAAGCCCGCCTTGATCGCAGCGGCGAATTCGGCCGGGCAAACCGCCGAATCGAAATTCAGCCGGATCACGGCGCTGGAACGCACCGTCCGGCCATCGCGCACGGCTGCCGCATGGACCTCGATGCGACCGCTCGCGGCTCCGTACGGCGTGTTACCGTCGAGCTTTCTTTCATAGGCGATCTCCGCCGGCTTTTCGTAGAAATTGATTCCCTCCGGCACTGTAAGCGAGCTGGTCTCGCGATATTCCAGCGAGCGGCAGGGAAACGGGCGATCGGTTGTCCCGCCGGTGGCCAGCAGCAACAGCGGGGGCCGGGGATCGGTCAACGGCAGCATCCTGACGCTCTCCGGTCCACCGAGGCCGACAGGCTTGCTGATCTGAAACGTGGCAGTGATGGCATAAGTGTCGGACAGCTCGCGCGGGTTCGGAAAACTGTAGTCGCCGCCCCCGGCCAGCCCCGCTTGCTCGATCAGCTTCCTGGCGGCGTTCGGACGGTCCACCGATTCCAACTCTGACGCGACCGAGCGCCCGACCAGCGCACCCAGCCCGATTCCGGACAAGATCGAACGAGCCTGGCGCGTGCCGTCTCCGAGCAGCGTGTAGTCGGTATCCGCCGCCAGCACGAAGCGCTCCGGCGTCGCCACCGGAATACGGGAGATCGTGCCCTTATCGATATTGAGCGCCGGCTTGCCCTCGAGGTTGGGCGGCAGCGAGCCGAAGGCAAAAAGCGCTCCCGTTGGATCAAGATACTGGCCGATCTCCGGTACATAGACGATTGCGTGGTTGAAATTCGGTGTGGCGACCTCGGTCAGCGTATATTGCGCGTCGGCATTCACCGCGACCAGATCCGCTTCGATCCCTTGCGCGGCAAGCAGGGCCTTGAGAATCGTCGCGTGCGCCTTGCAATCGCCGTAGCGCGCAGCAAACACAGCCGACGCCGGCTGCGACGTCCAGCCGCCGTCCTCGAAGCCGATCCCGACATAGCGGATATTCCGCGCCACCCAGTTGTAGATTCGCTCGACCTTGGCAGCCGGCTCGGCGGCGTTGCCGACGATCTGGATCGCAAGCTTGCGCAAACGCTCATCCGGCTGCGCCATGGGGGCGTTACGGGCGTTCAGCATCGCGGCGAACGCGGCATAGTCCGCGAAGGTGCTGACTTCAAAACGTCTGGCGTCGTCGAATAAGCCGGCATCGATCTGGCGTGGCTTCGCCGTCTCCTGCCTGAAGCGCACATGATGGATGATCCTGTCGCCCAACCTCTCTTCGCTATGCTCGACGTTCCGAAGCGCGACGTGCAACGGTTTCGAGGCCGGCCCGTCGAGCGTGAGCTCCATCAGCTCGGGCGGCTGATCTGCCGGCTGACTCCAATAGGACGCAAACTCCCCAGCGAATTCGGGCCTTTTTGCCGTGTAGATCAGGCGTCCCCTGACCTTGTCGCCCGGGGCGACCTGTGAATAAGCGATGATCCTTTGTCGCCGTTCGTCGAAATAGGGCGAGGCCGTATCCGCCGATGCCGGCTGGTCGCGGATGGCCCGCTCATCGACTGCGATCACACTGCCATCGGCCTTCAACGTGGCCAGGTCTTGCGACGTCACGTCACTGAAATAACTATTGTACGTAACGACCTGCTGTGAAATCGCTGCAGCCCCCCTGTCATCGAGCGCCAGGATTTCAAAATCGAAGACGGTCGTGCTCAATCCCTGTTCATCGAAAGTAACATTGTAACGGCTGACCGTTCGCCGCCAGCCTGGGTCGATCCAGACCGCATCCCGATGCGCGGCGGTCGACTCGACAGGGTTGGCGGCGACGAAGCTCGATGAAAACAGCAACAGCAGCAAAGCGGGACAGATGCGCGAGATCATGGTGCTGAAAGCCCCGCGGGTGAACGTTACATCGAGAGCTCAGCTACCATCAGGAAATTACCACCGGCTGCCGGAGATAGAAAAACTTTTATGTTCTCTCGCAGGATGTGACAGTCGCTGCCGGAACCTAATCCGCGCGTCGTCGCGCGGGCCCGCCGTCAAGGCTGGCGACCACGGCTGGCGACCGATTCCTTGAAACCTGTCATTTCCAAGCCATCAGACCTCATCCTGAGCCCCCAGCTCCGAAATCGGAGCTGCACACAGACCATGAACCGCGTGTTCCATGGAAAGGCATCACCCCCAATGTCGTTCTGATTTTCGGAAATCGTTGTTGACGCCGACCCCAAATCACCTGCATATGACCGCCATCCTGTCCCACAGAGGGGCGTTCCGGATCGTCCAGAGACGCGGGGCGGGATGCGGTGGACGCGGCAGCGTCAGGCGTGACACGTGATGGCAGGGCGGGTTCTTTGGAACCTGTGAGCGGTCAACGGCATGCTGACGAGTGGGTGCTGTCGCGTACGGTGAAGTCGCGTGG
>NZ_JBAURI010001199.1:0-1867 GCF_049581145.1 Bradyrhizobium sp. | reverse complement strand
GCTCACCGGCGGCGTCGCCCATGATTTCAACAATCTGCTCACGGTGATCAGGTCGTCGGCTGATCTGCTGCGGCGACGGGACCTGCCAGCGGACCGGATGCGGCGATATGTCGATGCCATCTCCGATACCGCCGACCGCGCGGCAAAATTGACCGGACAGCTTTTGACGTTTGCCCGCCGCCAGGCGCTCAGCCGTCAGGTCTTTGACGTCGCCGATCAGCTGGATCGCATTGCCGACATGCTCAGGACGGTGCTGGGATCGACGGCCGTGATGCAACTGGATGTCGCCGAACGGCCGCTTCCGGTCGAAGCCGACGTCAACCAGTTCGAGACCGCGCTTGTCAATCTCGTCGCCAACGCCAGGGACGCGATGGAGGATGGCCGAGGATCGCTGACGATCCGCGCCGCGAAATTGCAGGCCAATCCAGGCCGCCATGCGGTCGATGAATTTGTCACGGTCTCTGTAGGCGATAACGGTTGCGGCATCCCCTCCGATCAGATTGATCGTATCTTCGAGCCCTTCTTCACGACCAAGGAAATCGGCCGTGGCACCGGGCTTGGTCTTTCCCAGGTCTATGGTTTCGCCCATCAGTCCGGAGGCACCGTCAGGGTCGAGAGCGAGGTCGGCCGCGGTACGACGCTGACGCTTCGTTTGCCGCTCAGCTCCAAGCCGATCCGGGCGCAGCGCGGAAATTCCGGCAAGCCCGCGGATACGACGGAGCGCGGCAACGTGCTGGTTGTCGAGGACAATGCAGAAGTGGGCGAGTTCTCGACGCAGCTGCTGCGCGATCTCGGCTACCAGACGGTGCTTGCGCGCAATGCCCAGGAGGCCCTGAAGCTGCTCGACGAGGATGCCGGTCGCTTCGACATCGTACTGAGCGACGTCGTGATGCCCGGGATCGACGGCGTCGCGTTGGGCAGGGAAGTCCGCCGCCGTCTGCCGCATTTGCCGTTCGTGCTGAACAGCGGCTACAGCCATGTGCTGGCCGATGACGAAAGCCACGGCTTCGAGCTGATCCACAAGCCGTATTCCGTGGAGGAACTGTCAAGGGTGCTGCGCCGCGCGATGGCTCATGCCAATCGGACGCAGATTCAGGACAAGACGGGCTCGGATTCCTAAAGCAGCAATCGGGACGTGCTCATCGCACCCTGACCGGCATGATCTCGGCCGATAACTGCACCTCGTCGCCGAGGTGATAGGCGTAGTAGGCTGGGCGCGAGACCTGACGCAGGAACACAAACAGGCGAAACCGCAAGCGCCTGAAAGCCGTCATATGCCGCGCGGGCAGCAGGTTCTCATGCGAGACATGGACGATCCATTGGCTTGGATGTGCGGGCAGGTCGATCTCCTTGTGCTGCGCCAGGTTTTCGAGGTAGCGCTCGACATTCGGCTCTTCCATGAAGCCGAAGCGCAGTTCGACGCTGATGACGCTGCCGCGATCCTTGTCCCGTTCGAAGACCGTGATGTGATAGCGCTTGTCGTGAACGTAGGGGACTTTCGGATGGGTGACCTCGACCAGGATGAGGTTGCGCGGCAGAACACCGTAACGCTCGAGCAGCAGGTTGACCAGGGCCGGCGCGCGGTCGTCGGGGTGGCGCAGGGGATTCGGGGCCATGAGCAGCGCGTTGCGTTCGATGAACGACGTGCTCGATCGGTGAATCTTCACAAGCTCGGCCATTGTCATGGTGGACCGTGCGGCGTAGGCCGCAAAGGTGGCCTTGCGGCCCCAACGCCATGTCGCCATGACCAGAAACGCCGCGACGCCGGCCGATAGCGGAACGAAGCCGCCCTCGAGGAATTTGATCGAGCTGCCGACGAGAAAGGCGCCGTTGAGCGCCGTCATCGGCCCCCAAACCAGTGCGGTCC
>NZ_JBAURI010001198.1:0-23642 GCF_049581145.1 Bradyrhizobium sp. | reverse complement strand
GCACTCATCCCCGTTATAACGACATCGTCGGCGGCTCGCTGACTGATTTCATGGCGGGAGACGCCAAGGAGATCACCAATCCAAATCTCGACCTGAACGACTTCATCGGGCTGTCGTTCGCGACATTTACCGACGGCAAGCTGTATCAGCTGCCGGACCAGCAGTTCGCCAATCTCTACTGGTTCCGGTATGACTGGTTCAAGCGTCCTGAACTCAAGACCGCGTTCAAGAACAAATTCGGCTACGAGCTCGGTGTTCCCGTCAACTGGTCTGCGTACGAAGACATCGCCGATTTCTTTACCAATACGGTGAAGGAAATCGACGGCCAGCGGGTCTACGGCCATATGGACTATGGAAAGAAGGATCCGTCGCTCGGCTGGCGCTTCACCGACGCATGGCTATCGATGGCTGGCAATGGTGATCGCGGGCTGCCGAACGGCAAACCGGTCGATGAGTGGGGCATCCGCGCGGAGGACGGCATTCCACGCGGTTCCTCGATCACGCGCGGTGGCGACGCCAACGGACCGGCCGCGGTGTACGCGCTCACCAAGTTCGTCGAGTGGCTCAAGAAGTACGCACCGCCGGAAGCCGCGGGAATGGACTTCCTCGAGGCTGGTGCGGTGCCGGGGCAGGGCCATATCGCCCAGCAGATCTTCTGGTACAGCGCGTTCACAGCGGCGCTCTCAAAACCCGAACTGCCGGTGATGAACTCGGATGGAACGCCGAAATGGCGAATGGCACCGAGCCCGCATGGAGCGTACTGGAAAGAGGGTATGAAGCTGGGCTATCAGGACGTCGGCTGCTGGACGCTCTTGAAGTACGCCAAGCCGGAGAGAGTGAAGGCGGGGTGGCTCTACGCGCAGTTCTGCGTGTCGAAAACGGTCTCGCTGAAGAAGTCGATCAAGTTCCTGCATGTGATCCGCGAGAGCGACATCTGGGCGGACGCAATGACGGAGCTTGCGCCAAAGGTCGGCGGTTTTGTCGAGTTCTACCGCAGCCCGGCGCGCAAGTTGTGGACACCGACCGGCGTCAACGTGCCAGACTACGGCAAGCTGGCGCAGGTCTGGTGGCAGAATGTCTCGAAGGCCATATCCGGCGAGGCGACGGCGCAGCAGGCGATGGACGGGCTGGCACGCGATCAGGATGCCATCATGGCGCGCCTGGAGAAATCCGGCGTCCAAGGCAAGCTCGGGCCGAAGCTCAATGAGGAGAAGACCGCCGAGTACTGGTACGACAGGGCCGAGAAGGACGGCAATGTCGCCCCGCAGCGCAAGCTCGCCAACGAGAAGCCGCAAGGCGTCACGCAGGACTACGATGAACTGATCAAGAGCTGGACGGCGGAAGTTCCGCACAAGAAGACCTAAGGCCGGTTGACGCCTGACGAACCGGGTGGGAAGCTTCTTGGGAGGCTTCCCACCCTTTATTCTTTCACATCGTAGAACGGTCCGAAGAGGTCCGGGCATGTCCGGCGCCGACGTCGAAGTACAGGGGTTGTTCGCGACGCCGGTGGCCGCAGTGATGCTGCCCGGCGCCGAGGAACGCAATGCGGAATTGGCCGAGATCATCCTGGCGCGCCGCGCCGCGCAGCCATCGATCGGCGCGTCGAGCATTGGCGGCTGGCATTCGACGCGCGACATCGTGGAGTGGGGTGGCGAGGGTATTTTGCAGGTGCTGAGCGCCGGCCGATCCATCGCGACCCAGCTGACCGCCGATCGCGACGGCAACGCGATCAAGCCTGACTGGAAGGTCGAAGCCTGGGCCAATGTCATCGGGCCGGGCGGTTCGAACGCCTGCCACTACCATCCGGGTTCGTTCTGGTCCGGCACTTATTATGTCGCAGATGGCGGTTGCGCTGACGACGCTTCGCTCGGCGGCGAGTTCGAAATGTTCGATCCGCGCGGTCCGTCGCCGATGATGCATGCGCCGCTCTTGAAGTTTGCCGGCGAGGATGGCCGCTCCGCGGGAAGCGCGCAGACCATTCGCCCGCGGGCCGGGCTATTGTTTCTGTTTCCGTCGTTCCTGTTGCACGCGGTGCGCCCCTACACCGGCAATGCCTTGCGCATATCGATCGCTTTCAATCTGGGCCTTTATCCGAACTCATGAAGCTCATGAAGAGCGGAGAGCGGGTGATCTCATGCGGGTGAATTTTCGCTGCGATCCGGCCTTGATCGACACGCTGGCGCGGCCAATTCCGGCACGGCAAGCCCTGCCTGAATGGCTCAGAAATATGCCGGGCACCGCCTGGTCTGCCTTGCATGACGAGGACGTCCGCACGGTCAAGCACTGCCCGCCCTTTGTCGACGCGATGGCCTTTGGCTTTGTCATCCCGCTTCCTTGCGATGTCACGATGCGCGACGGCGTGCTGTCGTGGGATTGGCAACTACCGCAACTGTCGCCGGAAGCGCACCCGCGGTCGCCGATTAGCTTTCACGTTCCGGCGCAAGTGACCGCGACGCCGTTTTACGACGCAGCGATATCTGTCGTGAAGTTCAACAGTTTCTGGACCATCGAGCTCGAGCCCGGATACTCGCTGTTTGCGACGCACCCGGTCAACCGCGCCGATCTTCCGTTTCGCTTGTTGAGCGGACTTGTCGATTGCGATCGTTTTTCCGATGTCGGCGTGCTATTTCCGGCCGTCTGGAACAACCCGGGTTTTGAAGGTGTGCTGCCGCGTGGCACGCCGGTCGCGCAATGTTTTCCGGTCGCCCGCACCGCGCTGGAGCTGCACTATGAAGCTCTTTCGGCCCCGGCCGCACTCCGTTATGACGAGACGGCCGCTGCCCTTCTGAGCCGGCGCGGCGTGTATCGGCGAAAATTCCGTGCGAGGCGGGGGCGTTCAACCAGCGAATGACTGCCTGAGCCGCTCGGGATCGAGCCACAGCTCGCCGCGTGGTGCTGCAGACAGGGCCTGCGCGATGCGCCCGAATGTGTCGGCGCGAAGCCGCATCGCGCGGCCGAAGGCGGCTTTGGCTGCCGCAATGTCGCCCGTCTGCTGCAGGCAGATGCCAAGATTGACATGGGCTTCCGCCAGCTCGGGAGACAAATCCAGCGTGCGACGATAGGCCGTGATCGCGGTCACTGGATCACGCGAGTCCTGGCAGATCAGCCCGTAAGCGAACCAGAGATTTGCGCTGGCGGGGTTTGACGCGAGAATAGGCTCGAGCGCGACTCGCGCCGCCGCAAGCTCCCCGAGCTTGTGGAGACAGAGCGCCAGATGCAACACGATATCCGCATTGCCCGGCAGCAGCGATCCTGCCTGGCGCAAGACATCGACGGCCTCGCCAAGCCGGCCCAACGCCTGCAGGCTGGCGGCGCGGGCCATTTCATGGCGCGGATTTTGAGCCATCGCCGCGGCACGCGTGAAGGCGACCAGCGCCGCCTCGAACTTGCCGGCCCTGTGCAGCGTCATGCCGATGTCGTGCCAGCCGTCGGCGTCACCGGGAAAGCGGCGCAACAGATCGTGTAGAGAGTCATTCGCTTTGGGATCGCCAAGCTCCAGCAGCGTGATACATGTCATGAAAGCGGCATCGGCTCTTTCGGGGACGCATTGCGCAGCCTCGCGAAAAAACTGCAAGGCACCGCCGAGATCGCCTGCAGCTCTGGCCGCGCGGCCAGCGAGCAGCAGAGCCGGCGCGTGTCTCGGCTGCAGTGCGAGGCACGATCGCGCCCAGCGTAGCGTCTGGTCATGGTCGCCACGCTGCCAAGCGATCGTTGCAACGAGCTGATGGGCCGCCGGATCATCCGGCGCGTCTTGGAGCAGCGTCTGAGCCAGCGTCCCTGCCTGTTCGATGCGACCTTCGCGCAGTGCGACGAGCGCCGCGTTGATCGCGTCGGCGCGCTGCCGCTGGTCTTCAGGCGCCTGTGGGTTCACGTGAGATTGCCGGTAAGCGTTTTCCAGATCATCGGGATTACCAGAGCACGGGCTTTCGGGTTCGGGGCGACGCGGGGTGGTGTCGGGCCGGCCGAACCAAGCCTGCAATGATACTCCGCATTTCCGCGTGCTCAAGGCCGCCCGGTGGAATGGCCGCAGCGTCGGTGTTTACTGGATGGCCGGCATCCGTCGGGCGTGACGAGAGGGAGATATCCCACGCGTCATTCCGGGTCGCGCGAAGCGCGAACCCGGAATCTGGAGCTTGTTGCGCGAAATTCCGGGTCTGCGCTCAGCCCGTCATCCGGCCGCGCTTCGCGAGGATCCGGTGGCGCATTGCGGAATGACGGCGCTCGGTGTTTCGGCTACTGGGCCGCCTCGGCGGCTTCCAGCGTCGGATAGTCCGTATAGCCCTTGGCGCCACCGCCATAGAACGTCGCCTTGTCCCACTCGTTGAGCGGCGCGCCCATCTTCAGGCGTTCGACCAGGTCGGGGTTGGAAATGAAGGGCTTGCCGAATGCGATGAGGTCCGCCTCGTTCGCCGCGAGCACCTTGGTGGCGAGTTCGAAATCATAGCCGTTATTGGCCATGTAGGCGCCGCTGAAGCGCTTGCGCAAGGAAGCGTAGTCGAACGGCGCGATGTCGCGCGGGCCGCCGGTCGCGCCCTCGATGACATGGATGTAGACCAGCTTCAGTGCGTCGAGGCCATCGACGATATGGTCGAACAGCGGCTGCGGGTTGGAATCCGAGATGTCGTTGGCCGGCGTCACCGGCGAGATGCGGATGCCGGTGCGTGCACTGCCTATTTCCGCGACCACGGCCTTGGCGACTTCAAGCATCAGTCTGGCGCGGTTCTCGATCGATCCGCCATAGGCGTCGATGCGCTTGTTGGCGCCATCCTTGGCAAACTGGTCGAGCAGATAGCCGTTGGCGCCGTGGATTTCGACGCCGTCGAAGCCGGCCTCGTTAGCGTTCGCAGCGGCCTTCCTGAAGCTTTCGATAATGCCGGGAATCTCGGACAGCTCCAGCGCGCGCGGCTTGGAGACGTCGGCGAAGGTGCCATTGACGAACGTCTTGCCCTTGGCGCCGATTGCTGACGGGGCAACAGGCGCGCCGCCATTGACCTGCAGCGAGGTGTGGGAGATGCGGCCGACGTGCCAAAGCTGGATGAAGATACGGCCACCGCGCTCATGCACGCGGTCCGTGACCTTCTTCCAGCCCGCGATCTGTTCCTTCGAATAGATGCCGGGGGTGTCCTGGTAGCCCTGGCCCTGCTGCGAGACCTGGCTCGCCTCGGTAATGAGGAGGCCGGCGGAGGCCCGCTGGCCGTAATAGTCCACCGCGAGCGGGCTCGGCACCATGCCGGGCGCAATGGCGCGGTTGCGCGTCAGGGGCGCCATTACCACCCGGTTCGCTAGCGTGATCGGGCCGAGCTTGAGGGGCTCGAAGAGTTTGGTCGGCATGCTCATGTGGCTTTCCGGAAAAAGTTGCAGGTGCGTTACGATATCCATTCTGCCTACATTTGTGCATTGCGGGAAAGAGCGCAATGGCGGGAGCCATTCCGATTTCGCGGGTGACCCGCGCGCGGGATGGTAGAATACGCGTGCCGTACGGGATGATCGTTCGCAAATCAGGAAGGGTGCGGTATTTTTGCCTCTCCCGGCGGTTCGGGAGAGGTCGGGTCCGCCACGCGCTCAAAGAGGGGAGCCAAAGCCGCCGCCAAGCGTACTTGGGTCAAGCCACGCCGAGGAAATCCCGTTTGCCGATCTCGACGCCATTGTGGCGCAGGATGCCGTGGGCGGTGGCGGCGTGGAAATAGAAGTTCGGAAAAGCGATCCGATTGATGTACTCTTGGCCCTTCAAGGTCAGATTTGTGTTTGAACCGGCCGGGAAGGTCACGTCCTTCGCATCGGCGCCTTCGAACTGCGCGGGCTTGAACGACTTGACATAGTCGATCGTCTTGGCGATGCGCTGGCGCAGTTCTTCAAAGCTCCTTTCGGTGTCCGGCGTCGTCGGCACCTCGCTGCCCGTCAGCCGCGCGCAGCTCTTGCCCGCGAAATCGCACGCGATCTGGATCTGCTTGGTCAGGGGCAGCATGTCCGGATAGAGCCGCGCGGAGAGCAGCACCTCAGGCTGGATCTTCCTGGCTTCGCAATAGGCCTCCGCCTTATTGAGCAGGCCGCTGAGGCTGCCGAGCATCTGCAGGAAGGCGGGAACGGTCGCGTCGTAAAAGGGCATGTGATGTTTTCTCTCGTTGTGAAATAGCATCCTCGACATGGCGCGAGGGTCGATGAAATACAACTCCAATAACGGAAAAAGCTGGTCAAATATTTGAACGGCGGCCAACGCAGCGGAGAGAGGACGGCAGCTATCGCGCTATCGGCAACGCCGTCGGCGCGGCTTGCGCGCGCGGGCCCCCGCGCATTCGTGCCACCAGCTCCGCGGTCGGCCAGGAATCCGCGGGCAGGCCGTATTTGATCTGCATCGCCTTCACGGCGCTGCGGCTTTGCTGGCCGAGTACGCCGTCGATCTTGCCGACGTCGAAGCCCGCGCGCGTCAGGAGCTGCTGCAGTTCCTTGAGCGCGTTGAGCGGCAGTTGCGCGACCTGTGCCGACGGGCGCCGCATCGGTGGCGCGCCCGCGATCCGGGTCGCCAGATACGCGGCCGTGGTCGAATAGATCAGCGAGTTATTCCATTCGGTAAAGGCTGCGAAATTGGCATAGGCCAGAAACGCTGGTCCGTTGCGGCCCATCGGCAATAGTAGCGAAGCCGGTAACTGGTCGTTCGGCAGCGCGCGGCCATCGGGATAGGTCACGCCAAGCTGTGTCCATTTTGCACGCGGCAACTGAATCGTGAGGTCGGCCTGATCCCATGGAAACGCGGCGTCCTGTGGCGCGCGCACTTCTTCGAGCCACGGCTCGCCGCGCCGCCATTTCAGTCCGGTCGCGATGTAATTGGCGGTCGAGCCGATCACGTCAGGCCCGCTACGCAACAGATTGCGCCTTCCATCGCCGTCATAGTCGACGGCATAGGTGAAATAATGCGTTGGCAAGAATTGCGTCTGGCCCAATTCGCCGGCCCAGGAGCCGACCATCTCGGCGGGCGACAGATCGCCGCGGTCGATGATCTTCAGCGCGGCGATGGTCTCGTTCTGGAATCGCTCCGAGCGCCGGCAATCATAGGCCAGTGATACCAGCGAGCGTAGCACCGGCAGTTCGCCCATGTTGGCGCCGAAATCGCTTTCCAGTCCCCAGAACGAGGCGATGACGGCGGCCGGAACGCCAAACTCCTTCTCAGCGCGCGCGAATGCGGCGGCGTATGTCCTGATATGCGCTTGGCCCTCCTGCATGCGGAATGGCGCGGCCATGCGGCCGGCGAACCGGGTAAAAATCTGCCCGAATACGCGCTGGCCGCGGTCGCGGTTGACGATGCCCTGGTCGTAGACGAGATAGGGCGAAGCATCCGTGATCGCGCGCTGCGACACGCCGACCGCGACCGCCTGCTGCTTGAGGTCGGCGAGGAAGCGCTCGAAGCTCGCGCCGTTATGGCAGGAGGCCGCGCGCATGGGTGGCGTGGCGACAACTCGCGGCGAGGCGGCAAGGGGCCGCGATGGCTGAGCAAAGGCCTGCTGCGCCGCTGTCGCGGAGGAGGCCAGACACCCGGCCGTGATTGCGATTGCAGTGCGAATTGCAAATGAAATGAGCGGCATCATGATCACCGGATCGTGTAAATTTCACGGTCACGGGATATCCGAAACGCGCCGAAAAGCAAATCAGGTCGGGTTTCCCATGCGACGGTCGGCGCGTGGAAAAATCTTTTTGTCCGTCGGCGTCGACAACTGCCTGTTTGGCCGCTGCAAACAATCACTAGATGGTGGGTCCGGGTCCGGGATCGGTCTCGCCCGCAGGGAGATCAGAGAACGTCGATGATGCGCGGAACGAACTTCGCCGAAATCAGTGCCTTTCTCGCCGTGGCGGAGGAGGCGAGCTTTACCAAAGCGGCCAGGCGTCTCGGGGTCTCGGTGGCGACGCTGAGCCACAATGTACGGGCGCTCGAGGAGCGGCTTGGCGTAAGGCTGCTCAACCGCACCACGCGGACGGTGGTGCCGACCGAGGCCGGCGAGCACATGATGCGCGAGCTGCGGCCGCTCGTCGACGGGCTCGATGAGGTGCTCGATTCGGTCAACGCCTATCGCGACCAGACGTCGGGTCACCTGCGGTTGAGCGTGCCGCCGCCGGTCGCCCACTTCCTGCTCGCGCCGATCCTTGCGGCTTTTCGCGCCGAACATCCCGACATCACGGTCGAGATCGTGGTGGGAGCGCAGCTTCTCGATATCGTGGCCGAGCGTTTCGACGCCGGCATCGACGGCGAGCAGTTCGTCGCTCGCGACATGGTGGCGATACGCATGACGCCAAAACTGCGCCGGGCTGTGGTTGCCTCGCCGTCATATCTGGCACGCTTCGGCAGGCCGCAGCGGCCGGAGGATCTGCGCGTCCACAATTGCATTCGTCTCCGCTTGCCGGACAAATCCCACGTCGCCTGGAGATTCCTGGGCGGCGTCGAAGCGGCCGAGATCGAGGTAACCGGCTCGCTCGTCGTCAACAGCCCTGAACTGGAAATCCGCTCGGCGATCGAGGGCATTGGCATCGCCTACAGCTTCAGGCCGTTCGTGGCGCCGCATCTCGCCGGCGGGCGCCTGGTCTCGCTGTTCGATGCGTCGCTGTTGCCGGAACACGACGGCTTCCATCTGTACTATCCGAGCCGCAAGCAGAATCCGGCGGCGCTGCGCGCGCTCATCGAATTCCTGCGCCGCCACAGGGTGGGCACGGCGGAGATGGCTTTGCCCGCGGCCTGACAGGCTTCCGCGACTACCGCGTCAGTGGTTGGCCGGCGGTTTCCGGCGCCAGCGCAATGAACGGCAGGCCGATCACATAGATCAGCGACAACAGCGAAATCGCCAGCGGAAAGCTTCCCGTGATCGCCGCCACCGCCCCGATCAGCGTGGGGCCGGCCGCGCCGAGCAGGCGGCCGAGGCTGAACGCGAATCCGGAGCCGGCGCCGCGCAGGGCCGAGGGAAACATCTCGGGCAGCCAGATCGTGAACAGCCCGAACACGCCGTTGGTGAAGAAGCCGAGCAGCGGCAGCAGCGCCAGAAACAGCACGAGATTGTCGAGATGCTCGATCGCGAGCTCGTAGCTCGCCGCGATCGACAGCAGCGAGCCAGCGAAGAACAGCGCCGCGGTCCAGCGCCGGCTGCCGAGGCTGGCGGTGATGAATGGCATCAAAAGGCAGCCAGCGAGCGTGCCGACATTGGTGATGAGGCCTGCGACCGCACCCATCTGTTGCGCGTGGGCGGGCGTGGCGCCCGCCGCGGTGAGCTTCGTGATGACCACTGTCGGGGCCCAGAAGTTCGACGACCACAGGCCGAAGATGATGCAGGCCATCAACAGCGCCGCAGCCCAGGTGGTCTGCGCCTGATGCTTGGCAAACAGCGCCGAGAACTTCGGCCGTTCCGCCGAAAGCGCGCGCACCGGCTCGGGAACGTTGTTGCGCAAATAGGCGATCAAGAGCGCGGGCAGGATGCCGATGAAGAACATGCCGCGCCAGCCAAGCCAGCTCACTGCGGTCAGCGTGACCAGCGCCGCGAGAAACAATCCGGTCGGTGTTGCGGTATGCAGCCAGCCGGCCAACCGCACCCGGGTCTGTTCGGGGACGGATTCATGCAGCAGCGGCGTACCAGCCGCCCACTCGCCGCCGATGCCGAAGCCCGCGATGAAGCGGAAGATCGCGAACATCACGAGGCCGGTCGACAGTCCGCATAGCGCGGTGAAGACCGAGTAGACCAGAACGGTCCAGCACATGATCCGAACCCGCCCATAGCGGTCCGCGGCCCAGCCCCAGAACATCGAGCAGGCCCAACCCAACATGAAGATCGAGAACAGCATGCCGCCATAGAGGCCGATATTGGCCCGGCTCGCCTCGATGCCGCTCGCCGGCAACAATTCGGAGAGGGCGGCGACCAGGATGTAGCTGTACATCGATGAATCGAAGCCATCGAGCATCCAGCCGAACCAGGTGACCCAGAAAATCTTCGCTGGTGAAACAGCGGCCCGTTCAGCGACGGTGTCCGCGGCGATGCCGGTGCTGCTCATGTCTCCTCCCTGGGATGTCTTGCTTCTATGGTGTGAGAATTATGCCCGTGTTCGCGCGGACGGACATCGCCTGCAGACGCGGCCGAGGCATCTGCCCGGGGAATACCCCGCGCGGAACCGCCGGTTTGACAGTGGCCGTGCGCCAACCAGCGCGTGGATCCGGCAAGCGCAAGCGGCCAATGGGCCGATCTGCTCAACCGCTTTGGACGCCGAGTCGGCGCGTGTGGACGATTGGTCGCGGGCCGCGTGTTCTGATGGCCAGGATATCGTCAAGCAAACGCGCGCGGGGCGGCGGCGCGCTTGCGCGGCTCGCGGAAACCTGAATGACTTGAGCCGTCGTCCCCCCGCGGATGGGATCGCGGAGAGGCAAGTGCTGACCTTGTTGGAGATCTTATGGACATCTCGACGCTCGCCCCGCATGGCGCGTGCCTGTTGTGGAAGCCGGAATTGATCTGGCTGAATGCCGTGTCCGACGCTCTTGTCGCCGGCGCCTTCTTCACGACCGGGTTCGGTCTGGCGCTGTTCGCGTGGCGGCGCGGCCGCGATATGTTGTTCGTGTTTCGCAGCATGTTCTGGGCATTCGCAGTTTTCTTTGCGCTCTGCGGGGTGACCCGCCTGCTGTCGATCCTCACCTTGTGGCAGCCGGCCTACGGCGTCGAGGGCGTTGTCAAGGGTGTCCTGGCGCTGAGCTCGGTTCTGGTCACCGCCGGACTGCTGCTAAAGCTGCCGCAGTTCATGCAACTGACGACACGCGTTCAGCTTCTGCGTGCCTATGAGGCGCTCGAGGAGGAAAGCAGGCAGCGCCGCAAGGCCGAAGCCATGGTGCAGCGTTTTCG
Organism: Bradyrhizobium sp.; assembly: GCF_049581145.1. Lineage (GTDB taxonomy): Bacteria > Pseudomonadota > Alphaproteobacteria > Rhizobiales > Xanthobacteraceae > Bradyrhizobium. The sequence continues at coordinate 12,786 of NZ_JBAURI010001198.1, read as the reverse complement.
CGAGATCGAGGCCACCGAGGCCCAGGTCCGGCAGGCGCAGAAGATGGAAGCCATCGGTCAGCTCACCGGCGGCGTCGCCCACGACTTCAACAACATCCTCACCGTGATCACGGGGACCATCGAAATTCTTGCCGAGGCGGTCAAGGACCGTCCGCAACTCGCCAAGATCACCAGCATGATCGGCGCCGCGGCGGCGCGGGGTGCCGATCTCACCCAGCATCTTCTGGCCTTCGCCCGCCGTCAGCCGCTGCAGCCGCACAATGTCGACGTCAATGCCCTGGTTGTCGAAGCCGCGCGGTTGCTGCAACCGACCCTCGGCGAACAGATCGAAATCGAATCCATGCTGGCGCATGATTGCGCGCCGGCCCTGATCGATCCCAGCCAGCTTTCGACCGCGATCCTGAACCTCGCATTGAATGCTCGCGACGCCATGCCGGATGGCGGCAAGCTGACGCTGGAAACCAGGAATGTCGTGCTCGACGAGAACTACGCGGAAATGAACAGCGAGGTTACTCCGGGCAACTACGTCATGATCGCGGTGAGCGACTCCGGCGAGGGTATTCCTGCCAACCTGCTCGAAAAGGTATTTGAACCGTTCTACACCACCAAGGGCGTCGGCAAGGGATCAGGGCTCGGTCTCAGCATGATCTACGGCTTTGTCAAGCAGTCGAACGGACATGTCAGAATCTACAGCGAAGAGGGCCACGGCACCACCGTGAAGCTCTATTTGCCGCAGGCAATAGGCTTTGCGGACGTTCCGTCCGTTGAGCCAGGCATCTCCGAATTGCAATGTGGCGACGAATCCATTCTGATTGTCGAGGACGATGCGCTGGTCCGCGAATATGTCGTGACGCAGATCGGCCGTCTCGGTTACCATACGCTGGCCGCCCGCAATGCCGCCGAGGCGCTTGGAATCATCAGGGGCGCTGAACGCATCGATCTGCTGTTCACCGACGTGATCATGCCCGGCGGCATGAACGGGCGTGAGCTCGCGATCGAGGCGCAGACGCTGCGCCCGGGCCTCAAGGTGCTCTACACATCGGGCTACACCGAAAACGCGATCGTGCATCATGGCCGGCTTGACGCCGGCGTGCTGCTCTTGCCGAAACCCTATCTCGGCTCCGATCTCGCGCGGATGATCCGGATCGCGCTGGCGTCGTGAATAGCGCGCGCCGCGCGCCATGTCGGGTGCCCCAATCGCTGGTTCTCGGCGGTCGCTGCGATCGTCGCTGCCCGCCGGAGCGCACCGCACGATGCGGGCCATCGGGATTCCTCGTATCTGTATCGGCGCGGTCTTCGCGCTCGCCGAGGCGCAGATCATGCTGGCGACGGTGCTGCCGCGCTACACCATTGCCATGGACAGCAGGCGTCCTGTCTTGCCGGCTCGGGCGAGTGAGCATCCGGCCAAACCACGCTGCGATGTTCAGGCTTGATGCGGCACTGTTGGTGAGCGGCGGCATGCTACGTCAGTAACGCTTACACACCTGCCCGCAATTGCGAGAACGCGCCGCACAAACTTGAAGCTGCGCTGCGAAACGTCTTGATGTGATGTTTGTTATTTGTGGCCGGATCGATCAGGTGACGCGGGCGGCCGCGACGCTTCACTTGACTTGGCGATCGTTCAACTCGATCGCAATTGCCGCCACGCATAGAAAAGTAGATCGCTCGGAGCAATGAAGCGGTCCGTCGCCTTGTTTTTGGCCGAGTCTGCCGTTCAGCTTGTGTCATGTCCGAATCCGATCACAGCGCCACATCATCGCTCGAAGACACAGGCGTCGACCTCGGCATTGGTTCGTGCTCCGATCCGACACGACGCAGGCTTATCTTGACAGCGCTTGCGACCGGAGCCTGCCTGGCGGCGCGTAAATCTGCTGCTGAAGAGGATCGGCCGGGCAGCGAGGAGAGACCTCAACAGGGCGATGTTCTCGTCTTCTCGGAAGGCGAACATGCGGGCGAAGTCATCAAGCCACAGGACCTCAAGCTTGGCGGACCGCCGGTACACGCCTGGCCCAAGGATCCCAAGACCTCGGTGGTTCGCAGTGGCTCGCGGTTGAACGAAATACTGGTGGTCAGGCTTGATCCGGCCGAGTTGGATGACGAGACGCGTGGGCGCGCCGCCGACGGCATCGTGGCCTATTCGGCCATTTGCTCGCATGCGGGATGTTCGATCACCGGCTGGCTGAAAGGAGCCGACGTCGACCACGACGTCTTCAAATGTCCTTGTCACAACTCCGAATTTGACCCGAGGCAATCCGCGCAAGTCGTGTTTGGACCGGCGCCTCGGCGTCTCGCGGCGCTTCCGTTGTCGGCAGCCGATGGTTCGCTCGCGGTCATTGCAACATTTGTCGGAAAGGTAGGTGCGCAGCAGGCGGGATAGAGGCGGCCAGTGTCGATCTACACGGACATAAACAAGCGAAAAAACAAAAATGGAGGAAGTGCCTATGACCATCAAGCAATGGCTATTGTCGTGTTTGTTCGCGTCCACTTTCCTTGTTCCGATCGCAGCCGGTGCCGGCCCGATCGAAAATTACAGTCCGGTGACAGCCGATCGGCTCAAAAATCCCGAACCTGGCAACTGGATGCTGTATCGCCGGACCTATGACGGCCAAGGTTACAGCCCGCTCGACCAGATCAATACCTCGAATGTGAAAGACCTGACGCCGGTGTGGACCTTTTCCACCGGCGTCCTCGAGGGCCATGAAGCTCCGCCGATCGTCAACAATGGCGTGATGTTCGTTGCAACCCCGATGGGTCAGGTGATCGCGCTCAACGCCAAGACCGGCGAGGAGTACTGGCGCTATAAGCGCCAGCTTCCCGACGAGCTCTTCCAACTGCATCCAACCAGTCGCGGCGTGGGACTGTGGCAGGACAAACTGTATCTCGCCACGACCGATGATCATGTCGTGGCGCTCGATGCGAAGACCGGCAAGGTGCTTTGGGACACCAAGGTGCAGGACTACAAGAAGGGCCAGTACATGACCTTGATGCCGCTGGTCGTCGACGGCAAGGTGATTGTCGGCGGCTCCGGCGGTGAATTCGGCGTCCGCGGTTACGTCGTCGCATTCGACGCCGAGAGCGGCAAGGAACTGTGGCGCACCTTCACCATTCCCGGCGAGGGCGAGCCGGGCCACGAGACCTGGAGTGGCGACGACTGGAAATCGGGCGGCGGATCAGCCTGGATGACCGGTACCTACGATCCGGAGACGAAAACCGTCTATTGGGGCGTCGGCAACGCCGCGCCTTGGCCGGGCTCAGCTCACCCGGGTGACAACCTCTACACCTCGTCGGTGCTCGGGCTCGATCCGGATAGCGGCAAGATCAAAGCATTCCACCAGTACCACCAGAACGATTCCTGGGATTGGGACGAGGTGGATGCACCGATGCTGGTCGACCTGCAGAGGGACGGCCGCACGTTCAAGAGCCTGATCCATCCGGGACGCGACGCGATCTTCTGGATCCTCGAGCGCAAGCCGGACCAGATCAACTATGTCACCGGCTGGCCTTTCGTTCATACCGACGTCTGGAAAGGCATCGAGGCGGAGACCGGCAAGCCCATCCTCGATCCCGCGCACAAGCCGGTCATCGGCAAGCGGGTCGATTTCTGCCCGTCGCTATGGGGCGGCAAGGACTGGCCATCGGCGGCCTACAGCCAGAAGACCGGCCTCGTCTATGTACCCGCGAACGAGAACTTCTGCGGCGGCTTTACTGGCGAGAAGGTGCCGTTGGTCCCGGGCAAGCTTTGGCTCGGAACCAAGCCCGAGGATGTCGGCCTGAAGGTCGTTCCGGGCGCCGATCATTATGGTGAACTGCAGGCGTGGGATCCGGCGACCGGAAAGAAGGTCTGGTCGCATAACTTCCCGAAATCCCAACTGTTCGGTTCGGTGACGGCGACCGCCGGCGATCTGATCCTGGCCGGCGGCACCAATGACCGAATGTTCCGTGCCTTCGACGCCAAGACCGGTGATGTGCTGTGGGAGCAAAAGACCAACTCCGGCATCATGGGGATGCCGGTTGCCTACGAAGTCGACGGGACGGAATATATCGCCGTCCAGTCGGGCTGGGGGGTCGATGCGCAGCGCATCCAGGACGCATTGGCGACCCAGAACAATATCGGTGTCGAGAACAACGTGCCGCAGGGCGGCGTCGTGTGGGTGTTCGCCGTCAAGAAGTGAGGCAAAGCAACAGGTCCTGGCCGCCACGGATGGCGGCCAGGACTTTCACCCCTTTAGCGGGATTTGATCTCGTTGAACTTGGCGATCGCACGCTTGAATTTGCCGTTGAAGAGCCACATCGCATCAAGAATCTCGCGGAAGTTCGCCGATGGTCTTGCCCGGTCGGCCTGCCCAAAGGCGAAGATGCCGTTGTTTCGCAGATATCCCATGATCCTCGGGGCAGAAATTCTGTAGTTCAGGAGGTCGTCCGACTCGAGTGCGGACCTGGTCGGAGTGGGAATGATCTGGATCAGTTCAAAGAGCTTCATTTGATCGATCGGATCCGGCAGTGCCTTGACGATCGCCGGCACTTGCGGGAAGACGTCCGCATGGGCATTCATGAGCGCATCGCGCACCGCCGTCCAGTGGTTGTACCGATGATCCGATTTGCCGACCCGCGCTTCCTCCTCGTCATCGCGACGACCTAGCGCAGGATCAATGGCAGCAATCGACGGCCTGATCGCTGCCCACTTCCTTCGGCCATTTCGATCTTCGGACGGGTCCGTCTGCAAACTTCCCTTGTATCTGTTCGAGCGCGCATTGCCGATATTCTGAGTGCCGCTTGTTTCCGCAAAGAACAGCCCCAGGCTGATGCGCCCGGCCGTTTCTGCACTGGTCGCATCCAGGCCCTTGGCACGTGCGATGGCAATGCCGAGATCGACCACATCCTTGAAGGGCGTCGCCGAATTTTGCGCGTCGGCGGGCGGTGCCTCCAGGATGTCGAACAGCCTCCTGTACTCATCGGCCAGCGGCTCGTTGTCGGCATCAAAGTACGCCGGAGGAATTCCGAATTTATTCGGCCTTCCGATCCTGGACGGAACGGCATCCGTGAGATCCTTGGTGGCGCTCATGAGATTGATGCGTGCAAGGTAGAGGGCTTGTCCGGGCAGCTTCGGAAGCGGTTGATCGGAATCGATCTGGTGGCGCCGTTCGCTCAAGATCGATTTGAAATCGCTGAGCGCTTTATTGTACGCGTCGAGTGCATCCGATTGTCTCTTCGCAGGTGCGATCGGTTGCCCCGTCGCAGGGAGCGTGAGCCAGGGATTGCCCGGCGATGCCAGGAAGATCGCGAGCGCGAGAGCCGCCTTGGTTGCACTTGCGTGAATTCTTGTCCTCATGGCGGTTTCCGAATGAAGCTCGTCCGCGACGAATCAAGCCAAGCACATTGATACGGCGTCGCGGGCGATGCACGACACCGCGTCCCGCGAGGCCTTCGCGTCCGGGCCGATATTGGGTCAAAACATCGATTTTACGTCGACCGACGGGCACTGGCTGCCGTCAGTTCATGGAAACGGGACTCGCCTTTTTTGGCAGCTCTGCAGCCGAGCCAGCCGCTCAAGCCGGCCAGCGAGCTAAGGCCTCGTTGGCGTCATTGTCGATCAACCTGGCGATCAAAAGTACGATACCGGATGCGGCCGACACCTGCGATTGAATGAACCGATGTGACGACCGTTCCGCTGGATGCCGCGCTGGAAGAGCCACCTTGCAGAGGTTTACGGATGCTCCGCGATTGCCGCGCTGCACACATGAGCCCGGCGTCAACAACCTATAATAGCAAGGGAGCCGCGAGAACGACAAGTCAGGCGGTGCGGCATGGGCCGTTGTCGCCAAGCTTGATAAAAAGCGGCTTTCTGTGGTTGGAGTATGAGGCTCTCTGTGTAGAGCCGATAAGCAGGGCCTATTGTCGAACCAATCCAAAATCCGGAAGGAAAATCATGACGCGTATAACTTTGATCCTGGCGGCAATGGGCGGGCTGCTGGGGCTGACCGTCCAGCCGGCCTTGTCGGCCAGTGTGAAGATCACCCCCCTCGGCAGCCACGACGGAGAATTCTGCGCGTATGACCGTGCGTTGATTTTCGAGGACCCCGATGGGACGCGAATTCTCTATGATGCGGGGCGTACCGTGCGCGGGCCCGACGACCCGCGGCTCGGCAAGATCGACGGCGTCTTGCTGAGCCACGTCCATGGCGATCACCTGGGCGACATCCATTCGTCGACGGCAAACGCCGGCGAATGCGGGCAGCCGAAATTCGACGTCAAGGATACGCCGAGCTCGAATACCGAAAAAATCGTGGTCGCGAAGAAGGCGAAATTTTTCGTCGGCGGCGAAATGAACAGCTGGTTCGGAACACGAATTCCGGCGGCCGGCGGCACCAAGGAGCAAGTCGTCACGCTCCGGTTCGGTGCCATGAGCAAGCTTGGCGGCGTTTCGATCTGGAGCGTGCCGGCGGCGCACAGCAACGGTATCAGTCCAGCCTTTCTCAGCGGTGATCTCGCCAAGGACATGCAGGCAAACGGCCTGACGGCCTATGTCGGGCCGCCGGGCGGTTATGTGCTGCGCTTTTCCAATGGGCTCACGGTCTATCTCTCGGGCGACACCGGTGTGATCGCGGACCAGGACTTCGTGATCCACCGTGAGTTCCAGGCCAAGCTGGCGGTCTTGAATATCGGCGACGTCTTCACCACCGGTCCCACCGAAGCGGCCTATGTGATCAATGAATTGGTCAAGCCGAACGCGGTGATTGCCTCGCACGCCAATGAAGCGGCGACCAAGGACGGCAAAGTGCTGCCCAACACAAAGACGGCGACCTTCAAGGCTGCGGTCCATGTGCCCATGTACGCGCCGTTGAGCGGAAAGACCATGGAGTTCGACGCCAACGGCAAGTGTGCCGGCGGCTGCTGATCTCGCAATCCGACGGCGTGATTGGGAACGGAGGCAATGCGCCGCTCGGACAGCCAGTCCGGTCGGCGCATTCACCCGTTTACGGCCGGAAAATCCGCGCCAGGGCCGACTGCGCCTCGCTTTGAATGCGTTTCAGATGATTTCGATCGCGGAAACTTTCCGCGTAGATCTTGTAGACGTCCTCAGTGCCCGATGGCCGCGCCGCGAACCAGCCCATGTCGGTCTCGACCTTGATGCCGCCGAACGGCTGGCCGTTGCCGGGCGCCTTGCTGCGGGTGGCGCGTACGGGATCGCCTGCCAGTTCCTTGATGTCGAGCTGTTCCGGGCTGAGCGCCTTCAGCGCGTTCTTCTGCGGCGTCGTCGCGGGGACGTCGATGCGCTCGTAGAAGGGCACACCAAGCTCGGCGGTAAGTTCGGTGAACAGCTCGCTCGGGTCGCGACCTGTTTTCGCCAGAATTTCGGCGGCGAGCAAGCCCAGGATGATGCCGTCCTTGTCGGTGGTCCAGACCGTGCCGTCGCGCTGCAGGAACGAGGCGCCGGCGCTTTCTTCGCCGGCGAAGCCGAAGCCCCCCGAGCCAAGACCCTCGACGAACCATTTGAAGCCGACCGGCGTCTCGACCAGCTTGCGGTTGAGCTTCTTGGCGACACGATCGATGATCGAGCTGGAGACGATGGTCTTGCCGATCGCGGCATCCGGCCGCCAATCTGGGCGATGGCCGAACAGATAAGCGATCGAGGTCGCGAGAAAATGGTTCGGATTCATCAACCCGCTGGAACGGGTGACGATGCCGTGACGGTCGGCATCGGTGTCGTTGGCAAAGGCGATGTCGAACCTGTCGCGCATCCCGATCAGGCTTGCCATCGCGTAGGGCGACGAGCAGTCCATCCGGATCTTGCCGTCCCAGTCCGCGGTCATGAAGCGGAAGGTCGGGTCGACCATCTCGTTGACCACGGTCGCCTGCAGGCCGTAGCGCGCGATGATCGGTTGCCAGAAATGCACGGCGGCGCCGCCCAAGGGATCGATGCCGATCCTGACGCCGGCGGACTTGATCAGCGCGAGATCGAGGATGTTGCCGAGATCGGCGACATAGGGCGTGACATAGTCGTAGAGATGGACGCATGCGGATTTGCGCGCGCGCTCGTATGGAATCCGCCCAACACCCTTGAGCCCGCTTTCCAGATAGGCGTTGGCGCGCTTCTCGACGATGCCGGTGACGTCGGTATCGGCCGGACCGCCATGCGGCGGGTTATATTTGTAGCCGCCATCTTCCGGCGGATTATGCGACGGCGTGATCACGACGCCGTCGGCGAGCCGGTCCGTCCGTCCCTTGTTGTGAGCCAGGATCGCGTGCGAGATGACCGGGGTCGGCGTGTAGCCGCCGTGTTCGTCGATCATCACCTCGACGCCGTTGGCGGCGAACACTTCCAGCGCGCTGGCCAGCGCCGGCTCGGCGAGCGCATGGGTATCGATGCCGGCAAACAGCGGGCCGGTCAGGCCCTTATCGCGGCGGTAGTCGCAGATCGCCTGCGTGGTGGCGAGGATGTGGTGCTCGTTGAAGGAGTTTCTCAGGGACGAGCCGCGATGGCCAGAGGTTCCGAACGAAACCCGCTGCGCCGCATCGGCCGGATCCGGCTTCAGCGCGAAATAGGCCGTGACCAGCCTGGGAATATTGGCGAGCTTGTCGGCTGCGATCGGCTTGCCTGCGGCGGGATCTGTCGTAGTCATGTCGCGTTCTGAAGCTCCAACGATCCCGGCGAGGTTTCGATCCACTCCATATAGCATAGGTCGGCGTTTCTCCGACGGGCTTTTCGGCGGGGCGATATCGGCGACGCGGCCAGGAGGGCAACAGGCCGTCCGTCCGCAACGCGGTGGGAACCCCGTCTGACCGGAGATGTCGGAATTGCGCCCGCGCAGCTCGGCTGCATGGGCGAACAGAGCGGGCAGGCAGATGATCGTCAGCCGCCCGCCGGCAGCGGGCCGTGTCAGTCCCGCATCCCAGCGTTAGGCGGCGCGAACGGAATCCATGAATTTTGCGACTTGGCGTTTCAGCCGGTTGCTCTCGTTCGACAGCGACTTCGCGGCCGTCAGCACCTGCGACGAGGCTCCTCCTGCTTCCGACGCACCTCGCTGCACTTCGGAAATATTCGCGGCGACCTGCGAGGTGCCTTGCGCGGCGCGCTGCACGTTGCGGGAAATCTCTTGAGTGGCGGCGCCCTGTTCCTCGACCGCGGAGGCGATCGCCGACGAAATCTCCGAGATCTTCCCGATGGTCGCGCCGATCTCCTTGATCGCCGAAACGGAATGTTCGGTCGCCGATTGGATGTCGGTGATCTGCTGGCCGATCTCGCCGGTCGCCTTCGCGGTCTGTTCCGCGAGCGTCTTCACTTCAGCAGCGACAACGGCGAAGCCCCGCCCGGCGTCGCCGGCGCGCGCCGCCTCGATGGTCGCATTCAGTGCCAGCAGGTTGGTCTGTCCGGCGATGGTCTGGATCAGATCGACGACGTCGCCGATCCTCGCCGCGGCCTGTGACAGCTGGCTGATGCGCGCGTCGGTCTTTTGCGCCTGTTCGACAGCCGCGCCGGCGATGCGGGCGGAGGCCTCGACTTGGCGACTGATTTCGTCGACGGAGGACGCGAGCTGCTCGCTCGCCGCGGCAACCGACCGGACGTTCTCGGACGCTTCGCCAGAGGCGCCGGATGCCCGGCTGCTGACCTGTTCGACCGTCTCTGCCGTTCGGCTCAGGCTCGTGGACGAGGCCTCGAGTTGGGTGGCCGCCACCGAAACCTGGCTGATGATCTCACCCACTTCGCTTTCGAACTGGTCGGCAAGCCGGTTCATGTCGATCTTGCGCTGGGCAACCTGCCGCTGATCCGCCGCCGCCTGCTCTCCGCGCAGGCGATTGGTTTCGATCATGGCATCCCGGAAGATCCGCACGGTGCGCGCCATCTGGCCGATTTCGTCGGGACGATCCGCGTGGCTGACCGGCGCATCGAGTTCGCCGCTGCTGAGCGAAGCCATGCGCTCCTTGAGGCCGGACAGCGGCCTGACGACACTGCGCGTGATCATCCAGGCGATCGCGATCGACAACAGCATCAGCGCCGCGATCACGGCGGACGCGGTCTTGACCATCGACCAGAACGAGGCGTCAACCGCCGACATGTATTCGGCGGTTCCGATCATCAGATGCCATGGCTCGAAGCCGCGTGCAAAAGCCACCTTGTCGAGCGGCGTAGGGTCGGTGGAACTGCGCAGGAACACATAGCGCAGGCTGCCCTCGCCCTGCTTCGCGATATCGATCAGCATGGACGCAAAGGGAAGGCCGTTGGCATCCTTGACGGGGCGCATGTCCTTGCCTAGCAGCGTGGGCACTCCGGAATTGACGACGCAGATCCCCGTCTCATAGTCGTAAATAAAGACGTAGTTGGTGTGCCGCTCGTACCAGACGGCGCCGGCGGCGGCGAAGAAGCGCTTCCTGGCTTCCTCGTCGGTCATCTGGCCCGAGGCCGCGGCACGCTGAAAACTGTCGGCCATCTGCCACACGGCATCGACGATCGCATGCGCCTTCTCGGTGCGCTCGGTGATGAGCTGGTTGCGGGCGACGAACAGCACCGTGGCCGCGACCAGCGCCATGCAGATGGCGCCGACGATCGTCATGGTCGCGAGCTTTGCGGCAATCGAGCGGTTTGAGAATAAATTGAATATTTTGGGCATGGGTCGTCCCTGCAGGCGCGCGACGCCGAGGCCGGCGTGACGGTTTCGTGACAATCAAATGGCTCTGGACCGGCAAACTACGGGAGATTCGTAAGAAGCCGGTTACGCGGTGACCGCGACCGTCGGGCCGAGCAACCCAAAACGATCCTGATTGCAAATTCGGTAATTTGGTATGCAGGAGCCGAAAACTCTTTTGATCTCGGCGGGTTGGTGCCTCGATGCCACCTCGCTCCTGGGACCTTGATCGGCGCCGTTTTCGAAGACAGCGCAGAGCGATGCGATGCGTATCAATCTTTACCACGATCATTTGGCTCTCTGCGTTTGGTGCGACGGGTGGCCCGACAAAATGATCAATTGCTCGTCGAAGCCCTTCCATGGTCGGGTCATCGAATCCGGGCAGCCTGTTCGGCGGCCTGTCATCGAACGGGGCTGAAGCGACCGTCGCTGACGCCATGGGCTCATCGGTCCGCCCATCTCAGGACAATGTGAACGCCGAAATAGCCTTGGCGAAATAGCCTTGGCCGAAGCTACAATGGTTCATGCCGCAAGCGGCAATAAGCGGGTGTCGGAGGGCAAGGCGGATGGGCGAACCACGATTGGACAGGTCGCGGCGCAAGGTGATGGGCGCGATCGCCAAGGGCGTGTCGGCAGGGCTGCTGTTCGGACTGGCCAGGGCCGAGGCCGCGGAGAAAATGACGCGGGCGCAGGCCGACTATCAGGATATGCCCAACGGCATCTATAGTTGCGGTGTGTGCACGCTGTTCGTGCCGCCCGACGCCTGCAAGGTGGTGGAAGGTGAAGTCAGCAAGGATGGCTGGTGCAAGGCCTTCGCGCTCGCCGACTGAACCTCGCGCCGACATCATGCCGGGATAATTCCACGATGCCTGGTTCGCCGCGCCGCCCGGGGGGGGCCGACGCGCGACTCGGTCGCCGATCTCGCCGGCAAGACCATCGCGATCGACCACAGATATTTGGAATCACCGCAGGCGCGAACCCGTTAATGAAGTCTAAAATGCTGACGTGCCATCGTCGCCGCCCGCGAAGCAACGGCTTTCGCCGAATACCGGTAAGGGTGACCCAGTGTGAGGCGATTTGCGGCGATCGAGGGCCTGCGCGGGTGGCTCGCCTGGGCGGTGGTCCTGGGGCATCTGTCGGAGCTCTCAAACATTGGGCTCGGGATGAATGGCGAACTCGGCTATCGCGCCGTCGAGACCTTCATCATCATCAGCGGCTTCATCATCACCAATTTGATCATCGGCAAACCCGAGCCCTACCGCATCTATCTGCTTCGCCGATTCATGCGAATTTTTCCGCTGTTCGCCGTCACCTGCATCGCCGGATATTTCGCCGATGACGTTCTGGCCTGGACCTGCGCGCGCGTGTCCTATGCCGGTGATCCCGCGTTCACAATGGGCCGGCTCTGCACCGCGATCGCCCGTTCAAACCATGAGCACTTCTGGGCTCATGCCGTTCTGCATCTGACGATGCTGCATGGCGCGATGAGCAGCAGCATTGTGCCGCTCTCGCAATACGCCTTCGACTCGCCTTCCTGGTCGCTCTCGCTCGAATGGCAGTTCTATCTGGTCGCTCCGCTGATCGTCATGCTCGTGGCACCGGCCAGGGGCTATGCGTTGCTGGCTCTGTTCGCGGGCGTGATGCTTTTCCCCTGGTATCGCAGCCATCTGTTCGGCGATTTCGTCAGTCCGAGCTTTTTGCCCGACGCAGCCGACTATTTTGCGATCGGGATCGCGAGCCGCCTGGCCCTGCCTCGGCTTGCGAGTCGGACATTGGGCATCGCTGCGCTGATCGTCGCCGCCCTGATTGTCCTGTGCAGCTTGAATCTGTTTGCCGCCCGCGCGGAGTTCGCTTTCGAACTGATGCCGTGGGCGATCTGGGCCGCCGTTCTCTCGCGCATCGTAGCGACGGACGACCGGCCTGCCTTGCTTCGGCGCTGGTATGACGTCATGCTCGAAGGCAACATTGCGACATATTTCGGCTCGCGGTCCTATTCAGTCTATCTCTGTCATCTGCCTCTGATCGCGGTCTGTCATGTCCTGCTGTATTCGCTGGTGCCGGAGGCGGGTTCGCTGCAGACCTTCGTGCTGCTCACCGCGATTTCCGTCCCCGCGATTCTTGTTGCGGCCGAGCTGCTGTATCGCGGCGTGGAGCGGCCGGGCAT
>NZ_JBAURI010001197.1:0-1502 GCF_049581145.1 Bradyrhizobium sp. | reverse complement strand
GTTCCTCAAGCCGGAGACGACCGTCTGGCAGTACACGCATGGCGCACCCGATCCCACGAGGGTCTCCCCGGACGGCTACTCGCTCGACAATTTCTACCTCTCCCGGTCCGGCGTGGCGGAGGTGCAGCTCGACCTGATGGGCGACTATAAGAGCAACGTCGCGCTCTATCCGACCTTCCAGCAGTATTTCCGCACCCATAAGCCGCCCTTGCTGGCGGTGTGGGGCAAGAACGATCCGTTCTTCCTGCCGCCGGGCGCCGAGGCGTTCAAGCGCGACATCCCGAGCGCGGTCGTCCGCTTCTTCGATGCCGGACATTTCGCGCTCGAGACGCATGCCGCGGAGATCGCGGCGGCCATTCGCGACTTCCTTCCTCGCTGACCCCGTTATCGAAAACACGGAGGGGCTGCATGGCGAAGTCAGTCGCCATCGTCACCGGCGCGAGCCAGGGCATCGGCCGGGCGACGGCCATCCGGCTCGCGCGCGACTTTTCGGCGCTCGTCCTCGTCGCGCGCGACCGGGCCAATCTGGATGAGACGGCGAAGGCGGTGAAGACCGCCGGCGCCGAAGCGGTGGTCGTCGATATCGACCTCGCCCAGCCTGGCGCCGCCCAGGCCGTGGTCGATCGGGCGTTGGCCGCATTCGGTCGGATCGATGCTTTGCTCAACATCGCCGGCGCCGTGCCGCAGATCGACCTCTTCGAGATGACCGACGCCCAGTGGGAAGGCGGCCTGGCGCTGAAGCTGCACGGCGCGCGGCGGCTGACGATCGCCGCATGGCCGGCGTTGAAGGCGGCCAAGGGCGCCGTGGTCCTGATGTCGGGCAATTCGGCCCTGTTTCCGAAGGCGCCTTACGCGGCCGTGGGTACGATCAACGCCGCCATTGTCGCGCTGGCGAAGGCGTTCTCGGATCGCGGCGTCGCCGATGGGGTCCAGGTCAATAGCGTCCTGCCCGGTCCGGTGATGACCGGCCGCCGCCGCTCCTATCTCGAGCACTGGGCGCCGCTGCACAACATGACGGTCGAGGAGGCGACGGCCAATTTCCCGAAGGAAGCCGGCATCGCCCGCTACGGCGAACCGGAGGAGATCGCCGAACTGATGGCTTTCCTGGTGTCGCCCGGCGCCCGCTGGATGACCGGCTCTAGCCTCCGCATGGACGGCGGCGAGGTGAAGTCCATCTGACGCGGCGGACGCCATTTTGGGAGGCGCGCGCCGTCGCCGACCGCCTCGCTCGGGAACGTTCAATTCGCCTCGCGCGAAATGGGCGAGCAGCAACTCCTTGAGACTGGGCTTGGCCGAGCGCTTCAGTGATTGCCAGTTACGTGGTTGCGAGATTCTTGAATATTGCGCCAAGATCAGTTTGCTCGGATGGCCAGGCGGGATTAGATTTGTTCTTCGCGCGAAGTCGAATGGAGTTTCCCATGCCGAAGACCACCGCCGTCGTTTCGCTCTCCGACGTCCTCGGCCTCGGCCGTCTTGCTGCGGATGCGGCGGAGGGGCTGGCC
>NZ_JBAURI010001195.1:0-1783 GCF_049581145.1 Bradyrhizobium sp. | reverse complement strand
GTGCATCCGCCGCGCTCAAATCCCGCCCTTCATACGTGAGGCTCGCTTTTCTGAACGTCACTTCTCGCCCCTCAGGATTCGTCCAGGTTTCCTGGGCAAGCGTCACCAGGCCAGCTCGCTCCAGCCCCTCCACCAGCCGGTCGAAATACCTGCGGTCCTTGCCGACGCTGGCTTCGGTAAAGAGCCGTCCTGCCGCCATCGCGCGATTGGTCTTCAGCACCACGAGAATCTCCCGCAGATCGCGCTCCTCGGCCAGCGTCGCTTCCCCATAGCGCTGCGCCGCAGTCAGATGAGGAGCGCAAAAATCGCAATGCCCGCACGGCCGGCGTGCTCCGGCTGCATCGCCAAAATGTCGCACCAGCGACGCCATCCGGCACTGCGGCCTCTCCGCGAACTCCACAATCCGTTCCAGCTGTTCCCGCCTGTGCGCTACCTGCGTCCTGTATCCCAGGCGCCAGCCCTCTGCCCCGGTCGCGCGTACCTGGCCTTCCATGTCCAGTTGTGCGGCGCCCTGCGAACACAGCTTCTCCACCGCCTTGCCGAAGGTCTCCGGCTCCATCTTTAACCGTTCCCACAACTGCTCCGGCGCCTCGAAGTCCGCTGTTAGAACCCGCACCACCCGATCCAGATCTTCCACCGGCGGCTAATCGCGGTCGAAAAAGCTCTGGTGGATCCGCCGATCCGCAAAGCTGTGCAGCAGGATCGCCCGCGACGGCTTGCCATCGCGACCCGCTCGGCCAATCTCCTGGTAGTAAGCTTCCACCGAACCCGGCAGCGCCGCGTGCATGATCGTCCGGATGTTCGCCTTGTCGATCCCCATCCCGAACGCGATCGTCGCCACCACCACTTCCAGTTCGCCCACCTGGAACTGCCGCTGCACCCGCTCCCGCGTCCCCGATTGCAGTCCCGCATGGTACGCAGCCGTTGGGAAGCGCTCGTTCAGTTCCTCAGCCAGAGCATCGGCCGATTTCCGCGAGGGTGCATACACAATCGCCGGCCGCCTCGATTCCACCGCAAGAAACGCCGCCACAAATTCCGCCCGCTCTGGCTTCGACATCTCCACTACCTCAATCGCCAGGTTTTCGCGCCGGAACCCATGGATATAAAGCGCAGGATCGGCCAGTTTCAACTGGGCAACGATGTCCTTTTGCACGATGGGTGTTGCCGTCGCCGTCAGCGCAATGACCGGCGCCGGCCGCAGCAGCGGCAGATAATCCCCCAGCGTCCGGTAATCGGGCCGGAAATCGTGACCCCATCCGGAAATGCAGTGCGCCTCGTCGACCGCGATCAGCGACGGCCTGCGCCGCGCCAGCATCTCGGGAAAACCCGGCACCCGTAACCGCTCCGGTGCAATAAACAGGAACTGCAGCGCGCCATCGAGATAAGCGCGGCAGGCCTCGCGAGCCGCCTCGCGCGGCAGCCCGGAATGGATGCGAGCCACCTTCAGGCCTTTGGCTGTGAGTTTGGCCGCCTGGTCGTCCATGAGCGCAATCAGCGGACTCACGACCAGGCCTGTGCCGCCTCGCGCCACCGCCGGCAACTGATAGCACAGGCTCTTGCCCGCGCCCGTCGGCATCACCAGAAGCACGTCGCGGCCCTCCGCCACCGAGCGGCAAACCGCCTCCTGGTTCTCGCGGAAGCCCGAATACCCAAAAGTGCCCCGAAGCAGCGCAACAAGATCCATCGAAACTCTATCTTCCCACCTTCGCCGCACGCCCATTTCAAATTTAGGGTGGCCCATTCAAGCCATCTTTTGGCTTGAGTGGGTAACGCTTCCCTCAAC